>NZ_JANIAG010000056.1:0-31105 GCF_028682155.1 Pseudomonas sp. 39004 | reverse complement strand
GACGCTTTTCCGTTCTCGCAAGGCAATTGAATGCCATGCAGTCCCTGTGGGAGCGGGCTTGCCCCGCGAAAGGGCCCAGAATCAGACCAAGGTCTCGATCCGTAGCGTATTAGTCGAGCCTGGCTTGCCGAAAGGCACACCCGCGGTGATCAGCAGCGTGTCACCGCGGCTGGCCATGCCTTGCGCCTGGGCAATCTCCAACGCCGTCGAGCAGATCTCGTCAACCTGGCGCAGGCGGTCGTTGACCACCGAGTGCACGCCCCAGGCCACGCTCAGGCGACGCGCGGTGTTCAAGTTCGGCGTCAGGTTGAGGATCGGTGCCCGTGGTCGCTCGCGGGCGGCGCGCAGGGTCGAGGCGCCCGACTCGCTGTAGTTGACCAGCACCGCCACCGGCAGGATGCCGCTGATACGGCGGATCGCGCAGCTGATGGCGTCCGACACGGTGGCCTCGGCTTTTGGCCGGCCAACGTCGAGCTGGGCCTGGTAGTCCGGGCCGTTCTCCACCTGGCGGATGATCTTGCTCATCATCTGCACGGCTTCCAGCGGGTAATCGCCCGACGCAGTCTCGGCCGACAGCATCACCGCATCGGCACCTTCGGCCACGGCGTTGGCCACGTCGGTGACTTCGGCGCGGGTCGGGGCTGGCGAGAAGCGCATCGACTCAAGCATCTGCGTGGCCACCACCACCGGTTTGCCCAGCTGGCGGCAGGTGCCGATAATGCGCTTCTGGATCTGCGGCACACTTTCGGCCGGCACTTCCACGCCCAGGTCGCCACGGGCCACCATGATCGCGTCGGACAGCTCGGCGATCGCCTGCAGCTGTTCGACTGCGGATGGCTTCTCGATCTTGGCCATCAGGTAGGCGCGGTCACCGATCAACTGGCGCGCTTCGGTAATGTCTTCCGGGCGCTGCACGAACGACAGGGCCACCCAGTCCACGCCCAGTTCAAGGCCAAAGGCCAGGTCGAGACGGTCTTTTTCAGTCAGCGGGGAGAGCGCCAGCACCGCTTGCGGCACGTTGACGCCCTTGCGGTCGGACAGCTCGCCACCGGCCAGCACTTCGGTGTCGATGGCATCGCTGTGCTTGGCGGTCACCCGCAGGCGCAGCTTGCCGTCATCCAGCAGCAGGTCCATGCCTGGCTCCAGCGCGGCGATGATCTCCGGGTGTGGCAGGTTGACCCGGCGGTTGTCGCCCGGGGCTTTGTCCAGGTCCAGGCGCAGGGCCTGGCCGCGCTGCAGCTGCACCTTGCCTTCGGCAAAGCGGCCAACGCGCAGCTTCGGCCCCTGCAAGTCCATGAGGATGCCTAGCGGGTAGTTCAGTTGCTGCTCGACTTCACGGATCCACTGGTAGCGCATGGCGTGGTCGGCGTGCTCGCCGTGGCTGAAGTTGAGGCGGAAGATGTTCACCCCGGCTTCGACCAGTTGGCGGATGTCGTCGATACCCTGGGTCGCAGGGCCGAGGGTGGCGAGGATTTTGACTTTTTTATCAGGCGTCATGATTGCGGAGTCTCGAGGATCAGGATGGCGCGGAAGTCGTTGACGTTGGTGCGCGTCGGCTCGGTGACGATCAACGCATCGAGCGCGGCGAAGTAGCCGTAGCCGTTGTTGTTGTCCAACTCGTCGCTGGCCGAAAGGCCCAGGGCTTCGGCACGGGCGTAGCTGCCCGGGGTCATGAAGGCACCGGCGTTTTCTTCGGAGCCATCGATGCCGTCGGTGTCACCGGCCAGGGCGTACACGCCTGGCAGGCCCTTGAGGTTCTCGGTGAGGCTGAGCAGGAACTCGGCGTTGCGCCCGCCACGGCCGTTGCCGCGCACGGTGACGGTGGTTTCACCGCCAGAGAGGATTACGCAGGGCGCCTTGAGCGGCTGTCCGTGCAGCACGATCTGCCGGGCAATACCGGCGTGCACCTTGGCCACTTCGCGCGACTCGCCTTCCAGGTCGCCGAGAATCAGCGGGCTGAAACCGGCCTGGCGGGCTTTGACCGCAGCGGCTTCCAGCGATTGCTGGGGCTTGGCGATCAATTGGAAATGGCTGCGCGCCAGGGCTGGGTCATCGGCCTTGACGGTTTCCGAGGCTGGGTTGTTGAGCCAGTCGATGACCGCCTTGGGCGCGTCGATGCTGTAGCGCTTGAGGATGGCCAGGGCGTCGGCGCTGGTGCTCGGGTCGGCGACGGTGGGGCCGGAGGCGATGACGGTGGCCAGGTCGCCAGGCACATCGGAAATCGCATAGGTGTAGACGGTGGCGGGCCAGCAGGCTTTGGCCAGGCGGCCGCCCTTGATCGCCGAGAGGTGCTTGCGCACGCAGTTCATCTCGCCGATGGTGGCGCCAGACTTGAGCAGTGCCTTGTTGATGTGCTGCTTGTCGGCCAGGGTCAGGCCCTCGGCAGGCAGGGCCAACAGGGCCGAACCGCCACCAGACAGCAGGAAGATGACGCGGTCGTCTTCGTTCAGGTTGCTGACCAGTTCCAGCACGCGTTTGGCCACGGCCAGGCCAGCGGCATCGGGGACCGGGTGGGCGGCTTCGACCACCTCGATCTTCTGGCAGTTGGCGCCGTGGCCGTAGCGGGTGACGACGAGGCCGGACACTTCGCCCTGCCAGCTTTTCTCGACCACTTCGGCCATGGCGGCTGCGGCCTTGCCGGCGCCGATGACGATGACCCGGCCGCTACGGTCGGCGGGCAGGTAGGGTTCGAGGACTTGGCGCGGGTGGGCGGCGGCGATGGCTGTGTCGAACAGCTCGCGAAGAATTTTTTGCGGATCGACCGACATGGCAGGCTCCCAATTATTGTTGTTCTGCAGAATCGAAAACGCCCCTGGAACTGCCTCCGTGCAGGCCGAACCAGGGGCGGTCCCCAGAGCTGCAAGCTTCAAGCTACAAGCCACAAGTAAAAGCAGACCTGCTTTTGCTTGCCGCTCAAGGCTTACAGCTTGAAGCTTATTTCTCGTCGCGGATCGAGAAGTTGGCCATGTGCTCCAGGCCTTTGATCAGCGCCGAGTGGTCCCAGTTGCCGCCGCCCAGGGCCTGGCAGGTGTTGAACACTTGCTGGGCGTTGGAGGTGTTGGGCAGGTTGATGCCCAGCTCCTTGGCGCCTTGCAGGGCCAGGTTCAGGTCCTTCTGGTGCAGGTTGATGCGGAAGCCTGGGTCGAAGGTGCCTTTGATCATGCGCTCGGCGTGCACTTCGAGGATTTTCGACGAAGCGAAGCCGCCCATCAGTGCTTCACGCACTTTGGCAGGGTCGGCGCCGTTCTTGGCGGCGAACAGCAGCGCTTCGCTGACGGCCTGGATGTTCAGGGCGACGATGATCTGGTTGGCGACCTTGGCGGTCTGGCCGTCGCCGTTGCCACCTACGCGGGTGATGTTCTTGCCCATGGCTTCGAACAGCGGCAGTGCGCGCTCGAAGGCTTTCGGGCAACCGCCGACCATGATGCTCAGGGTCGCGGCCTTGGCACCGACTTCACCGCCGGACACCGGGGCGTCCAGGTAGGCGGCGCCAGTGGCCTTAATCTTCTCGGCGAAGGCCTTGGTGGCGGTAGGCGAGATCGAGCTCATGTCGATCACTACCTTGTTCGGGCCCACACCTTCGGCCACGCCGTTTTCACCGAACAGGACGGCTTCGACCTGTGGGGTGTCGGGGACCATGACGATGATGAACTCAGCTTCCTGGGCAACTTCTTTCGGGTTGGCCAGGGCCACGGCGCCGGCGGCGATCAGGTCGGCCGGGGCAGCATCGTGGTGGGTGGAGACGAACAGGCTGTGACCTGCTTTTTGCAGGTTCTGAGCCATGGGCTTGCCCATGATGCCGGTGCCGATAAAACCGATTTTAGCCATGAGAATGTGCCTCTTTGTATTTATAGAATCTCAAGCGCGACCCGGCCCCTGTCGGGGCGGGGGCTCTAGCCTTCAGATTGCATTGTGGGTCTTCAGCCAGCCCAGACCTGCTTCGGTCGTGGTCAGTGGCTTGTATTCCGCGCCCACCCAGCCCTGGTAGCCGATGCGGTCCAGGTGCTCGAACAGGAAGCGGTAGTTGATCTCGCCGGTGCCTGGTTCGTTGCGGCCCGGGTTGTCGGCCAGCTGGATGTGGTTGATCAGTTTCAGGTTGCCCTCGATGGTGCGGGCCAGGTCACCTTCCATGATCTGCATGTGGTAGATGTCGTATTGCAGGAACAGGTTGTCGCTGCCAACTTCGGCCTGGATGTCCAGAGCTTGCTGGGTGGTGTTCAGGTAGAAGCCTGGGATGTCGCGGGTGTTGATCATTTCCATGACCAGGCGAATGCCTGCGGCCTTGAGCTTGTCGGCGGCAAAGCGCAGGTTGTCGACGAAGGTCTTGCGCACATCGGCGCATTGCAGGCCCTGCGGGCGAATGCCGGCCAAGGCGTTGACCTGGGTGTTGCCCAGTACCTTGGCGTATTCGATGGCCTTGTCGACGCCGGCGCGGAATTCTTCGACGCGGTCCGGGTGGCAGGCAATACCGCGTTCGCCCTTGCCCCAATCGCCGGCCGGCAGGTTGAACAACACCTGGGTCAGGCCGTGAGCGTCGAGCTGTTGCTTGATTTCGGCAGCGCTGAAATCGTACGGGAAGAGGTATTCGACACCGCTGAAACCAGCATCGGCGGCGGCCTTGAAGCGGGCCAGGAAGTCCTGTTCGGTGAACAGCATGGACAGGTTGGCAGCGAAGCGAGGCATGGTTGTCTCCTTGCAGATTAAAGCCCCCGGCGCCACATAGGCGGGATGCACGGGGGCGTCAGGCAATCAGTCGAGCATCGAGATCGCGGTTGGCGCGTCGTTGCCGACCAGGGCCAGGTCTTCGAACTCGTTGACGGCGTTGATCTCGGTACCCATGGAAATGTTGGTGACACGCTCGAGGATCACCTCGACCACGACCGGCACGCGGAACTCTTCGGCCATCTTCTGCGCCTTGAGCAGGGCAGGGGCGATTTCGCCTGGTTCGAATACGCGGATGGCTTTGCAGCCCAGGCCTTCGACCACGGCAACGTGGTCGACACCGTAGCTGGCAGCGTCGGTCGAGTTGATGTTCTCGAACGCCAGTTGTACACAGTAATCCATGTCGAAGCCACGCTGCGCCTGGCGGATCAGGCCGAGGTAGGCGTTGTTCACCAGCACGTGAACGTACGGCAGGTTGAACTGCGCACCGACAGCCAGTTCTTCGATCATGAACTGGAAGTCGTAGTCACCCGACAGGGCGACAACCTTGCGCGATGGGTCGGCCTTGACCACGCCCAGGGCAGCAGGGATGGTCCAGCCCAGCGGGCCGGCCTGGCCGCAGTTGATCCAGTTGCGTGGCTTGTACACGTGCAGGAACTGCGCACCGGCGATCTGCGACAGGCCGATGGTGCTGACGTAGCAGGTGTCCTTGCCGAATACCTGGTTCATCTCTTCGTACACGCGCTGCGGCTTGACCGGCACGTTGTCGAAGTGGGTCTTGCGCTGCAGGCTGGCCTTGCGCTGCTGGCAGTCTTCCAGCCAGGCGCTGCGGTCCTTGAGCTTGCCGGCGGCTTTCCACTCGCGGGCCACTTCGAGGAACACGTCCAGTGCCTTGCCAGCGTCTGAAACGATGCCCAGGTCGGGAGTGAACACGCGGCCGATCTGGGTTGGCTCGATGTCCACGTGCACGAACTTGCGGCCTTCGGTGTAAACATCGACGGAGCCGGTGTGGCGGTTGGCCCAACGGTTACCGATACCGAACACCAGGTCGGATTTCAGCAGGGTGGCGTTGCCGTAGCGGTGCGAAGTCTGCAGGCCGACCATGCCAACCATCAGGGCGTGGTCGTCCGGGATGGTGCCCCAGCCCATCAGGGTCGGAATCACCGGTACGCCGGTCAGCTCGGCGAACTCGACCAGCTTGTCGCTGGCGTCGGCGTTGATGATGCCGCCACCTGCAACCAGCAGTGGGCGCTCGGCATCATTGAGCAGGGCCAGGGCTTTTTCGGCCTGGACGCGAGTGGCGGATGGCTTGTTGACGGCCAGCGGCTCGTAGGCGTCGATGTCGAATTCGATTTCGGCCATCTGCACGTCGAACGGCAGGTCGATCAGTACCGGGCCTGGGCGGCCGGTACGCATTTCATAGAAGGCCTTCTGGAACGCGTAAGGCACTTGGCCTGGCTCCAGTACGGTGGTGGCCCACTTGGTGACCGGCTTGACGATGCTGGTGATGTCGACAGCCTGGAAGTCTTCCTTGTGCAGACGTGCACGCGGGGCTTGGCCAGTGATGCAGAGGATTGGAATGGAGTCGGCCGACGCGCTGTACAGGCCGGTGACCATGTCGGTGCCGGCAGGGCCGGAGGTACCGATGCACACGCCGATGTTGCCTGGGTTGGCACGGGTGTAGCCCTCGGCCATGTGCGAGGCACCTTCGACGTGACGAGCGAGGACGTGATCGATGCCACCGACTTTTTTCAGGGCTGAGTACAGCGGGTTGATGGCAGCCCCTGGGATGCCGAACGCGGTATCTACACCTTCACGGCGCATGACCAGAACGGCTGCATCGATTGCTCTCATTTTGCTCATGGGTTGTGCCTCATCGATTTTGTAATTGTATACAACTTGCTTTGCGACAGAGTGTATTCACGCCTGGCGGGCTAGGTCAATGGATTTTCATCGGGGAAGGTGGCTTTCGTCGGAGAGCCCGTGAAAACTGGGTTCTGTCGGATCTGGTACGATCGTTTAAAAATATTGTATACAAAAATATCTTTCGTTGTGTTCTATTTAGGTTATCGGTTTTCAACTGCCCTCAGGGCTTCTCACAACAAGAAGAGGACCTTTTCATGAACGTTCTGAACCTGAAAGTCGCGGTAAGCCTGGTGAATGCCGCGCTGGCCGCAGGCCGCAAGATCAATGCGGCGCCACTGACCGTGGCGGTGCTGGATGCGGGCGGGCACGTGCTGGCGCTGCAGCGGGAGGATGGCGCTAGCCTGATTCGCCCGGAAGTGGCTACCGGTAAAGCCTGGGGTGCGATTGCCTTGGGCAAGGGCTCGCGTTTGCTGGCGCTGGATGCGCAGCAACGGCCGGCGTTCTTTGCCGCGCTGAATGGGTTAGGGGAGCGGCCGGTGGTGCCGGCGCCGGGTGGCGTGCTGATTCGTGATCAGGACGGCAAGGTGCTGGGTGCGGTGGGGATCAGCGGCGATACGTCGGATATCGACGAGCAGTGCGCGATCAGTGCGATCGAGGAGGTTGGGTTGACGGCGGATGCGGGGGTGGCGGCGTAATAGCTTAGATTGTTGGGGCTGCTATGCAGCCCCATTGGCCCGATCAGGCCGCCTCAGGCTCACAGCCCTTGAGCACCAGCCGAATGATGGTCTCGGCCGCCGCGTCATAATCACTGTCGGCCAGCTTGGCCTTGCCCGTCACCGCCGAGATCTGCCAATCGAAATCGGCATAGGTCTGGGTCGCCGCCCAGATGCTGAACATCAGGTGATGCGCATCCACATTGGCAATCTGCCCGCGCTCGATCCAGCCCTGGATGCACTCGATGTTGTGCCGCGCCTGTTCGTTGAGCTGCTCGACCTGGTTGGGCGACAAATGCGGCGCACCGTGCATGATCTCGCTGGCAAACACCTTGGATGCATGCGGCAGGTCGCGCGAGATGCGGATCTTCGAGCGAATGTACGAACTCAACACTTCCTTGGGGTCACCGTCGGCATTGAACGGCGTCGAGGCCTGCATGATCGGCGCGATGATGCTCTCCAGGACCTCGCGGTAGAGGTTGTCCTTGGATTTGAAGTAGTAGTACACGTTTGGTTTGGGCAGGCCGGCCTTGGCCGCGATATCGCTGGTCTTGGTGGCGGCGAAGCCCTTGTCTGCGAATTCCTCGCTGGCCGCGCGCAGGATCAGTTCCTTGTTGCGCTCGCGAATGGTGCTCATGGTCAGGGATCTTCCTCGTGTCTGGCCACCTCTAAGAGGGATCGGGCATGGTAGCACCGGGCTCGACGGGCGCTCAAGGCAGCGACTTTCGGCTAGACTCCGGCACATTCATTTCACGGGAAACAGGCAAACATGGCAGGCAGCAGTCTACTGGTACTGATCGACGACATCGCCACGGTGCTCGACGACGTGTCACTCATGACCAAAGTCGCGGCGAAGAAGACTGCTGGCGTATTAGGTGACGACCTGGCGCTCAATGCTCAGCAGGTCACTGGCGTACGGGCCGAGCGCGAGATCCCGGTGGTGTGGGCGGTGGCCAAGGGCTCGTTCGTCAACAAGGCGATCCTGGTGCCGGCGGCGTTGCTGATCAGTGCGTTCATCCCTTGGGCGGTAACGCCCTTGTTGATGATCGGCGGCGCTTACCTGTGCTTCGAGGGCTTCGAAAAACTCGCGCACAAGTTCTTGCACAGCAAGGAAGAGGACGACGCGCAGCATGAGGCGCGCAAGGAAGCCGTGGCCGACGCCAATGTCGACCTGGTGGCCTTCGAGAAAACCAAGATCAAGGGCGCGGTACGCACCGACTTCATCCTCTCGGCAGAAATCATCGCCATTACCCTGGGCACCGTGGCCGATGCGCCGTTGACCCAGCAGATCATCGTGCTGTCGGGTATCGCCATTGTCATGACCATCGGCGTTTACGGGCTGGTAGGCGGCATCGTCAAGCTCGATGACCTTGGCCTGTGGATGACGCAGAAGGCGTCGAAGCTGGCGCAGGTGGTGGGTAACGGCATCCTGCGCGCGGCGCCTTACATGATGAAAAGCCTGTCGGTGATCGGCACTGCGGCGATGTTCTTGGTCGGCGGCGGGATTCTGGTGCATGGCATCGGGCCGTTGCATCATGCGATCGAGGCGTTCAGCGAAGGGCGCGGCGGGGCGCTGACGGGCGCATTGCTCAACGGGGGTGTGGGCATTGTTGCGGGCGCTGCCGTGTTGGCGGTAGTGAGCGGTTTGAGCAAGTTGTGGCGGGTAATGCGCCCGGCTCAGTGACTGTGACACAGGGGCCGCAAAGCGGCCCCTGTGGTCTTTCAGGTCAGAAGTGAACCTTGACCAGGAAGCTCGCCGTATTCTGGTCGGTCGTGAAGGCATCGCTGTCCTTGATGCCGTACTTGTTCTTCCAGTAGTCGTACTCAAAACCTACGTACAGCTGCTTCTCACCCAGGTGCAACGCCTTGCCCAGGTCATATTTGACCTGCGGGTTGAAGTGCAGGTTGGCCTGGTAGGTACCGCGACGGTTCTCGTCGTTGTCCACCACCCAGTCCATGAAGCCGTCGATGAGGATGTCGGACGAGCCCACAGGGATGGTGTACGACCACACCGGGGTAATCTGCCAGACGTTGTCACCCGCGCGGCTGCCATCGGTGGTGCGCTGGTAGAAGTTCAGCTGGAAGTAGTCGAAACCGGGGATGTCCAGGTCGAAGCCAGGGCCGATCAGGTAAGACTCGGTATCCCCCTCGCCAAACTCGTAGGTCATCGCCAACAGCACGTCCTTGACCGGGCCGAACGCCAGCTTCTGGTCGAAGATCTTGCCAAACGACAGGCGCGGGCTGATTTCACCGTAGTAGGTGTTGGGGCCGTTCCCGGCGTCTTTTTTGCCCTGGTAGAAGATCTTGTCGACGAAGATGAAGTTGTCGCCGTACTTCCAGCCATCGGCATGCTCGAACGTCACCGTCTGCTGGATCTCGGGGTTGACCTTGAAGTTCTTGCCCCACAGGTAGGTGAGGCTGTTGTTCTGCCACTGCAGCAGGTCGCCGCCGAAGGTGGTGCCGCAGGCCAGCAGGCCGCCGGCGAGGATCAGGCTGTTGATGGTACGCATTGCGAGTGTCGCTCCCTTGATTGATCTGTTGTCAGCGCTCGTTGTTGGCGCTTTTTTGTCTTTTGAGTCAGCTTTTTTCGATAGGCCACAGCTGTTTGGCAAGAGCTGCGCCAACTTTTCGGGGCTGGCACAACCTTCCTGCTCGACTACGTTCTGAACGGATGAAAAGGGTTTTTCAGGCTGGCAACACGTTGGCCAACCGCCCGAATTCATTGACTGAGCGGTCAGTAAACGCAGGCAGAATCCGTTCTGCCCTGAGCGAGGGGGCGCGCAGATTACTGGCTTGCGCGCCGGTCCTCAAGTGCTCCGTCCTGGAGCGCTGTGAAACAAACTTGTGCGTTTGGTCAATTTCTTAGAAATGGACTTTGACCAGGGCGCTGGCGACGCTCTGGTTGCTGTCCACGTTGCCACGGCTGTCGATGCCGTACTTGTCCTTCCAGTAGCTGTATTCAAAGCCTACGTACAACTGTTTGGCGCCCAGGTTCAGGGCCTTGCCAAGGTCATACTTGACCTGTGGGTTGAACTGCAGGTTGGCGTGGTAGGTACCGCGACGGGTCTGGTCGTTGTCCACCACCCAGTCCATGTAACCGTCGATCAGGATGTCGGAGCGGCCCACGGGGATGGTGTAGGACCACGCCGGGGTGATCTGCCAGACGTTGTCACCCGGGCGGCTGCCCTCGGTGTTGCGCACATAGAAGTTCAAGGTGAAATAGTTGAAGCCGGGGACGGCCAGATCGAAACCGGGGCCGATCAGGTAAGCCTCGTTGTCGCCTTCGCCACGCTCGTAGGTCATGGCGATCAGCACGTCTTTGATCGGGCCGAACTCGAATTTGTGGCCGGTCATCTTGCCAAGCGACAGGCGCGGGCTGAACTCACCGTAGTAGGTGGTCACGCCTTTGCCGGGGTCGGCCTTGCCGTTGTAGAAAATCTTGTCGACGAACATGAAGGTGTCGCCGTACTTCCATTTGTTGGCGTGCTCGAACGTGATGGTCTGCTGGATACCAGGGTTGACCTTGAAGTCCTTGCCGTACAGGTAGGTCAGGCTTTCGCCGTGCCATTGCAGCCATTCGCCTGCATGCGAGGGGAGGGTGGCCAGCAGGCTGCTGCCCAACAACAGGGACGAGGTGATGCGCTTCATGTTGTGATTCCCGGACTTATTGTTTTTGTTGGCGGTGTTTTTAGCGCGCAGGGGCGCCCCGAGCGGCCCATTCCGGCGGGCCGACGGTGTAGCGGTTACTGCGGGTGTGAGTGAGGGGCGGCCAATGCGCCGCCCCTCGGGCTCAATGCTGGTGACAGGCGTCGTTATGCGCCGCGCGGTCGGCGCCACCGAGGATGTTGAACAACACGTTCAACACCAGGGCACTGACCGTGGCCATGGCGATGCCACTGTGGGTGATCGGTTCCATCCACTGCGGCATCTGCGCGAAGAAATCCGGGCGCACCACGGGGATCAGCCCGAAACCGACGCTCACCGCCACCAGCAACTGGTTGCGACGGTCGCCGATGTCCGCTTCCTGAAGAATCTTGATCCCGGTGGCGGTGACCATGCCGAACATGGCAATGGACGCGCCGCCCAGTACCGCAGGCGGGATCGAGGCAATCAGGTAGGCCGCCTTGGGCAGCAGGCTGAGCATGATCAACAGCGCACCGGCCACCACGGTAACGTAGCGGCAGCGTACCCCGGTCATCTGCACCAGGCCGATGTTCTGGGCGAACGAGGAGTGGGTGAAGGTGTTGAAGAAGCCCGCGATGAACGACGCGCCGGCATCGCACAGCAGGCCGCGACGCAGCATGCCGGGGGTGACTTCACGATCGGTCACCTTGCCCAGGGCGAGGAACATGCCCGTGGACTCGACGAAGATGATCACCACCACCAGGCACATCGACAGGATCGGCGCCAGGCTGAAGGTCGGCATGCCGAAGTGCAGTGGGGTCACCACTTGCAGCCACGGTGCCTGGCTCAGGCCAGACAGGTCGACCATGCCGATGGAGCCGGCCAGGATGTAACCCAGGCCCATGCCCACCAGCACCGAAACGTTGACCCAGAAGCCGCGCATGAAGCGGTTGATCAACAGGATCACGGCCAGCACCAGGCCCGCGACCATCAGGTAGATGGGCGAACCGAAGGCTTCTGCCTCATGGCCGCCACCGGCCCAGTTGACCGCAACCGGGAACAGCGACAGGCCGATCGAGGTGATCACGGTACCGGTAACCAGGGGCGGGAAGAAGCGCACGACCTTGGACATGAAGGGCGCGATCAGCATGCCGAAGAACCCGGCGGCGATGGTCGCGCCGAAGATCCCCTGCAAGCCCACCCCTGGCATGCCGGCCATGGCCACCATGCTGCCGACGGCAGCGAAGCTGGCACCCATCATCACCGGCATGCGGATCCCTACCGGGCCGATACCGAACGACTGGATGATGGTGGCGACGCCTGCGACCAGCAGGTCGGCGTTGATCAGGAAGGCAACTTCTTCACGGGACAATCCAGCAGCCTGGCCAATGATCAAAGGCACGGCAATCGCGCCTCCGTACATCAGCAGTACATGTTGCAGGCCTACCAGAATCAGTTGGAACAGGGGCAGAGGCTGACGCGGCGGCGCAACAGGGATGTACGCCTTGCGTGACTCGGACATGCAGCACCTCGAGTTTTGTTTTTATTCTCGGATCCAAGCGGCAAGCTCCAAGCGGCAAGCTTCAAGAAGAAGCTTGGTGATCCGCGTTGGAGCTTGACGCTCGATGCTTGCTTGTTACCTACGACTTACAGCTTGAGGCTTGAAGCTTGCGGCTTCTATCAGTTGACCTGGGCGCCTTTGGCGATCCAGTCACCAACGAGCTTGCGCTCTTCGGTGGTCATCTGGGTGATGTTGCCCAGCGGCATGATCTGGCTGGCGACCGCTTGCGCCTGAATGCGCGCGGCCTGGGCCTGGATCTGCTGCGGGGTGTCGAACATCACGCCGGCAGGGGCGGCGCTGAACAGTGGGCTGGTCGGTTTCGACGAGTGGCACACGGTGCAGCGTTCCTGGATGACATTGTGGATCTTGTCAAAGTCGCCACCACCGGCCTGGGCAGCGGCCTGGGCCGGTGCTTGCGCAGGTGCGGCTGGCGCTTGCGCAGCCTTGGCGGCATCTTCGGCGCGCTGCTCGGCAGCGGTCTTGCCACCGACAGCAGTCGCAGGCAGCGGCTGGTACTCGATCTTCGCTGCGGCTTGCTCAGGGCTTACGGCCATCGGTTTCGGGCCGGTGACGTAGGCCAGGCAGATCATCGCCAGGGCGCCGACGGGCAGGGTCCAGGCGTACTTGTTGCTGTCGTGGCGGGTGTTGAAGTAGTGGCGGATCAGAACCGCGGCTACTGCGATACCGGCCAGGATCAGCCAGTTGTACTGGCTACCGTAGGTGCTCGGGAAATGGTTGCTGATCATGATGAACAGCACCGGCAGGGTGAAGTAGTTGTTGTGGCGCGAGCGCAGCAGGCCCTTGGCCGGCAGGCGCGGGTCGGGGGTGGTGTTGCTCTCGATCGCGGCCACCAGCTGGCGCTGGGCCGGCATGATGATGCGGAACACGTTGCCGACCATGATGGTGCCGATGATCGCGCCGGTGTGCAGGTAAGCGCCACGGCCGCTGAACACCAGGCTGAAGCCCCAGCAGGCAGCGATGATCAGCACGAACAGTACACCACCGAGCAGCGCTGGCTTCTTGCCCAGGGGCGAGTCGCACAGGAAGTCGTAGATGAACCAGCCGGCGATCAGCGAACCGATACCGATGGCCACGCCTTCTGCACCGCTCAGGGTGCTGCCAGGGGCCAGCAGGTACAGGGCCGGGTTCCAGTAGAACACCACGCACAGCAGGGCGATACCGGACATCCAGGTGAAATAGGCTTCCCATTTGAACCAGTGCAGGTTCTCGGGCATTTTCGGGGGTGCGAGTTTGTATTTCTCCAGGTGGTAGATACCACCGCCGTGAATCGCCCAGAGATCACCCGACAACCCATCGCGCGGGTTGCTTCGGTTCAGGTGGTTCTCCAGCCAGACGAAGTAGAACGATGCACCGATCCAGGCGACACCGGTGATCATGTGAACCCAGCGAATGCTCAGGTTCAGCCATTCGTGAAGGTGTGCTTCCACAGTATGTACCTCTGCCAATCACCTTGCGATGATCGACCTTTTCTTATTGGTGGGGATTGAGGATCAGCATCTGTTCCTCGGTGAAGTAATGCTCATCGCAGTTGTTGCCAGAACCACTGCGATCAACCACCAGGAAATCATCCCGCTTTTCGATCGTCAGCACCGGGTGGTGCCAGACGCCGCGATGGTAATTGATGCCCTGCCTGCCGTTACTGCGGAAGGCGCGGACCAAACCTGATACAGGTGCATCGCCAACGGGCGCGACCACGATCAGAAAGGGGTTGCCGAGCAGCGGGATGAAAGCCTGGCTGCCCAGCGGATGGCGTTCCAGCATGCGTACGGTCAGCGGCATGTCCAGCGCGTCGGCGCGGAAGATGCTGATGATCGCTTTGTCTTCAGGCTCGGCGGTCTCGACCGTGGCGAGCTTGTGAAAGCGCATGGTCGAGCCGTTGTTGATCATGAAGTGGTCACTGCCATCGGTTTCGATCACGTCACCGAACGGGGCGAAGGCTTCTTTGGTCAGGGGCTCGATCATCAGGGTGCGCATGCGGTTATCTCTTCTATGTTCGTTATTCTTGAAAGGGCTCTAACGTTCGTTGCAGCGGTAATTACAGCTGCAGCAGACGGAACAGGGCGATCAGGTTGATCTGCGCCAGGGCTTCCTTGAATTCGGCATCGCTGTCGTTGTGGATGCGTTTTTCGAAAGCGGCGAGGATCTGGTGCCGGTTGCTGCCCTTGACCGCCATGATGAACGGGAACTGGAACTTGGCCTTGTAGGCGTCGTTGAGCTCGGTGAAACGGGCGAACTCTTCGGCGGTGCACTGGTGGATACCGGCGCCGGCCTGCTCGTTGGTGCTCGATTCGGTCAGCTCGCCCTGGATAGCCGCTTTGCCAGCCAGGTCCGGGTGAGCGTTGATCAGTGCCAACTGGTCGGCGTGGCTGGCGCTGAGCAGGATGTCGCTCATACGCTGGTGCAGCGCCTCGACCTCATCCAGCTCGCTCAGGTTGCCCAGGCCATAGGCTTTTTCAGCGACCCACGGCGAGTGCTCGTAGATGTCGGCGAAGGCGGCGACGAATGCGTCACGGCCCAGGGTGGAGGGCTTGAGGGTCTTGAAGGCGGTCATCAGGCGTTCTCTTTCTTGTACGGGTGGGTGGCGTGCCAGTGGCGGGCGATGTCCGCGCGACGGGCGAACCAGACCTGGTCATGGCTCTTGGCGTAATCGACGAAACGCTTCAGCGCGGCCAGGCGCGCCGGGCGGCCGACCAGGCGGCAGTGCAGGCCGATGGAGAGCATCTTCGGTGCTTCGGCGCCTTCGGCGTAGAGCACATCGAAGGCGTCCTTGAGGTACTGGAAGAACTGCTCGCCGCAGTTGAAGCCCTGTACCTGGGTGAAGCGCATGTCGTTTGTGTCCAGGGTGTAGGGGATCACCAGGTGTGGTTTGCCGGTGGGGTTGTTCGGTTCCCAGTAGGGCAGGTCGTCGTCGTAGGTGTCGCTGTCATAGAGGAAGCCACCTTCCTCCATCACCAGGCGGCGGGTGTTCGGGCCGGTGCGGCCGGTGTACCAGCCCACCGGGCGCTCGCCGGTCAGTTCGGTGAGGATGCGGATGGCCTCGAGCATGTGCTCGCGCTCCTGCGCTTCATCCATGTTCTGGTAGTCGATCCAGCGGTAGCCGTGGCTGCAGATCTCGTGGCCGGCTTCGGCCATGGCGCGGATCACGTCCGGGTGGCGCTGGGCGGCCATGGCCACGGCGAACACGGTCAGCGGCACGCCGCTGTCCTTGAACAGCTTGAGCAGACGCCACACGCCGGCACGGCTGCCGTATTCGTAGAGCGATTCCATGCTCATGTTGCGCTGGCCCTGCAACGGCTGGGCAGCCACCATCTCGGACAGGAAAGCTTCGGACTCTTTGTCACCGTGCAGGATGTTGCGCTCGCCACCTTCTTCGTAGTTCAGGACGAAGGACAGTGCAATGCGGGCGTTGCCCGGCCATTGCGGGTGAGGTGGGTTGTTGCCGTAACCGATCAGGTCGCGAGGATAGTCAGCGCTCACTGCAGTCTTCCTTCTTGTGCGTTAGTGCGGGGGTGGGCGGGCCGCGTCGGGATGTCGCACCACCGGATGGGCTGATTGTATACAACTTCTGAAATCTTTTGTAAGCCTGTTTTTCCGCATTTCTTCCCTTTTGTCGCCTGAGAATCCCTTGCAATAAACCTGCCTGGTTGGTCAGCTAATGACGTGGGTGTCGGCATGGCGTCTGTATTTGCGACTGTATGGCGGCTTTAGGGAGGCGGCGACGGATGGGTTCAAAAAATTGTGTACAATTTGACGATGGAATGTCTTAATAACGCCATTCCCGCACATCGCAGGCCGTTTGGCGTGATGATGGCCGTGTATTTTTTGCCCACAGATTGAACAAGAGGCGACAAGCAATGGGACGTTTGACCACACACGTACTGGATGCCGCGCATGGCTGCCCGGGCAGCTCGATCAAGGTCGAGCTGTACCGCGTCGAAGGCCAGCAGCTGGAGCTGGTTAACACCGCCCTGACCAATAGCGATGGCCGCGTCGATGCGCCGCTGCTGCAGGGTGACGATTACCGTACCGGCGTTTACCAGCTGCAGTTCAGTGCTGGCGCCTACTACCGTGCCCGCGGCGTACAGCTGCCGGACACGGCGTTTCTGGATGTTGTTGTGCTGCGTTTTGGCATCGACGAGCAGCAGGAGCACTACCACGTGCCGCTGCTGATCTCGCCGTATAGCTATTCGACCTATCGCGGAAGCTAGTTGGTCGCTAGAAGAATCTTCGTAGGTCCTTTGGCCCGCTCTCACACTGGCGGGCTTTTTTTCGTCTTCTGTTTTCTACAGTTCAGGTGGCATCAACCATTTGACTGACATTTTTGTCAGTACTTTCGTTCGGGCCTGTCTGGGATGATCAGGTGCCAAGTCCCAATTGAAGATATGGCCTGATGAATACACAAAATGCCTATCTACCCTATGGCTACCACCTGCCCGATCAGCGTGTTCTCGGTTTCAATGGTGAGCGGCTGGACCCGGTCACAGAGCATTACCTTCTGGGGAATGGTTATCGAGCCTTCAATCCCTCTTTGATGCGGTTCAATAGCCCGGACAGCTTGAGCCCGTTCGCTGAAGGTGGTGTGAACGCCTATGCGTACTGCCAGGGCGATCCCGTGGATTACCAGGACCCAAGCGGTCATAGCTTTTGGAGAATGCTGGCGGGGGTTGTGAAGACGCCGAAGCGAAAGGCCATAACTGCAATTGTTAACGAGGGGCAATTTACACAAGTAGTTGGTTGGCATGGGACCAGTCGTAAAAATAGGCCCTCACTGTTCAGAGGGCTATCGTCAGGGCACTCAGAGGTTCATAGGCAGGCTCAAGGGAGAGGGTTCTATGTCGCACCAACCCCTGAGCACGCGAAACGATACGCTGACCTCTACGACGATGGCATTGTCTTACCGGTACTCTCGCGCAAAGATGCCAGGTTGGTTCCCGGTGTGGGCTATAAGAAGGATGTGTTTGATGTTGTCGTGATCACAGAGGCGGCATTCGATGTTGTCAGGGTGCGTGAAGCCGTTCCGTCAGGCGCGACGCCAGCTGCACTTCCTCGAACTGGCATCTTCGCGAGAAAACCAGCACCAGCTGCATAAAAATGGGCGCCGAAGCGCCCTTTGTTGGGGTGGAAGATCAGAGGAACACAAACTTGGCAATGAAGATCGCGCACAGCACCCAGAGGCTGGCCGAGATTTCCTTGTACTTGCCAGTGCCCGCCTTCAACGCCACATAGGTGATGAAGCCAAGGGCAATACCGTCGGCGACCGAGAAGGTCAGCGGCATCATGATCACCGTGACGATCGCCGGAATGCTGTCGGTGGCTTCATCCCAGTGGATATGCGCCATGCTGCCCATCATCAGCATGGCCACGTAGATCAATGCACCCGCAGTGGCATAAGCCGGAATCATCCCGGCCAGCGGCGCGAAGAACATCGCCGCAATGAACAGCAGCCCCACCACCACAGCTGTCAGGCCAGTCCGGCCACCGGCGGCCACGCCTGCGGCACTTTCTACATAGCTGGTTACCGGCGGCACGCCGACCACCGCGCCGAATACGCTGGACGCACTGTCTGCCTTCAACGCCCGTGACAGGTTTTCGATACGCCCATCAGGCGCCACCAGGTTGGCCCGTTGTGCCACGCCCATCAGGGTGCCGGCGGTGTCGAACATGTGCACGAAAAGGAACGCCAGCACCACGCTGATCATGCTGACGTTGAACACGCCGGCGACATCCATGGCCATCCAGGTCGGCGCCAGGCTCGGTGGCATCGATACCACCCCGCCAAACTTCACCAGGCCCAGCCCCCAGCCGGCGAGGGTGACGCCGATGATGCTGATCAGGATCGCGCCGAATACCCGTTTGTAGCTGAGGATGGCAATCGACAGGAAGCACACCGCCGCCAGCAGTGGGCCGGGTTCATGCAGCGAGCCCAGCTTGATCAGCGTGGCCGGGCTGTCGACGATGATACCTGCGGTCTTCAGGCCGATCAGTCCGAGAAACAATCCGACGCCGGCCCCCATCGCATGGCGCAGGCTCAACGGGATGCTGTTGAGCAGCCACTCGCGCACCTTCGACAAGGTGAGGAACATGAACAGCACACCCGAGACGAATACCGCGCCCAGTGCCGTTTCCCAGTTGTAGCCCATGGTGCCGACCACGGTGTAGGTGAAGAAGGCGTTCAGGCCCATGCCGGGCGCCAGGCCCACCGGCCAGTTGGCGTACAGGCCCATTAGCAGGCAGCCCAGCGCTGCGGCGATACAGGTGGCGACGAAGGCCGCGCCGTGGTCGATGCCGGCGTCGGCCATGATGTTGGGGTTGACGAAGATGATGTAGGCCATGGTGATGAAGGTGGTCACCCCGGCAATCATTTCGGTTTTGACGGTGCTGCCGTGTTGCTTGAGTTTGAAAATCCGTTCCAGCCAGCTCGTTTCGAGCGGTGGGGCGAGATCCAGCGTAGGGGCTTCGGATTTGCGGCTTTCCACAGCGGGTACTCCTCAAGTCTTTCTTGTTGTGTCGGAGCCATTGTCCTGCGCATGCACTTGGCGGCTCCGCGAGGGGAAGGCAGACGCCTGACCATTTTGTTGACTTATGGGTCAGGAAGTCGCACGGTGGATTATGCTTTTGTGTACAAAGAATGCAAATAATGTTTTATCTTTTGTGCGCACAAATGCTCGTACAACGGCTATATATGTGAAAGGCCACCTGCAGAAACGGGTCAGCCTGTGTACAATGGCGCCATACCTTGGTCCTTCATCCCTTTTCAGGACTTGCCAGCCACCCTCTGACACGCGTTACAGTCAAGGTCCGACTGGTGGATCCACGTGCTCGAGTGCCCATGAACGAACAGCTGCAACCTCTGAAAAAACCTGTGCGCACTGGCAAGGCCGGGCGCAGTGGTACCCAGGACGACATCGTCTACGCGCATATTTTCGAGGCGATCCTCGAACAGCGTCTGGCTCCGGGCACCAAGTTGAGCGAGGAAGCGCTGGGCGAGATCTTCGGCGTCAGCCGCACCATCATCCGTCGCGCCCTGTCGCGCCTGGCCCACGAAAGCGTGGTGCTGTTGCGGCCCAACCGTGGTGCGGTGGTGGCCAGCCCGACGGTTGAAGAGGCGCGCCAGGTGTTCTTCTCGCGGCGCATGGTCGAACGCGCCATCACCGAACTGGCCGTGCAGCACGCCACCCTCGACCAGCTCAACGAGCTGCGTCAGATGGTGCGCGAGGAGCGCGACAGCTTCTCGCGCGGCGATCGGGGTGCGGGTATCCGTCTTTCTGGCGAATTCCACCTCAAGCTGGCCGAAGCGGCGGGCAATGCGCCCCTGGTCAGCTTCCAGCGCAGCCTGGTGTCGCAGACCTCGCTGATCATTGCCCAGTACGAAAGCGGCAACCGCTCGCATTGCTCCTATGACGAGCACATGCAACTGATCGATGCCATCGAAGCGCGTGACGCCGAGCAGGCGGTGAGCTTGATGATGCACCACATGGACCACATCGACAGCAAGCTGAACCTGGACGAGGAGAGTGCCTCGGACGATCTGCATGCGGTGTTCTCGCACCTGCTGAAAAAGCCAAAGGTTTCGGCCAAGGGTTGATCGTTTGCCTCGGTAGATGTGGGGTTTTGCAGGCGCGGGCTTGCCCGCTCCTGCACATTAGCCAAAGGTCTGCTAAATTCTTGTGAGCAAACCTTCATCAAGCAGTTGGGCTTGCGCATTCGTTGCGTTCAACTTCTTGAGGAATGGATTCATGAGCATGTCCCTCGGTAAACGCATGGGTGCCGAATTGATCGGCACCTTCTGGCTGGTCCTTGGTGGCTGTGGCAGTGCGGTACTCGCAGCCAGTTCCCCCCTCGGTATCGGCGTTCTCGGTGTTGCTTTCGCCTTCGGCCTTACAGTGCTGACCATGGCCTTCGCCATCGGCCACATTTCCGGCTGTCATCTAAACCCTGCCGTATCATTCGGGCTGGTGGTGGGCGGGCGTTTCCCGGCCAAAGAGCTGCTGCCCTACGTGATCGCTCAGGTGATCGGCGCCATCCTGGCTGCGGGTGTGATCTACCTCATCGCCAGCGGCAAGGCCGGTTTCGAGTTGTCTTCGGGATTGGCTTCAAACGGCTACGCCGACCACTCGCCCGGCGGCTACACACTGGGTGCGGGTTTCATCAGTGAAGTGGTGATGACGGCGATGTTCCTGGTGGTAATCATGGGCGCCACCGACTCCCGCGCCCCAGCAGGTTTCGCGCCGATTGCCATCGGCCTGGCCCTGACCCTGATCCACCTGATCTCCATTCCGGTGACCAATACTTCGGTCAACCCCGCGCGTAGCACGGGGCCGGCACTGTTCGTCGGCGGCTGGGCCCTGCAGCAACTGTGGCTGTTCTGGCTGGCGCCGCTGATCGGGGCTGCGATCGGCGGCGCGTTGTACCGGGGCCTGGCGAAAGAACCTTAGCGCTGGTGCACGCAACGCCCGGCGGCGTAGGTTTCCCGCACGGTGCGGTCATCGCCCAGGGTGGTGAGCACGAACAGGGTCTCTTCGATGCTGTTGGACTGCTGGATACGGTAGTCCAGCAGTGGCGTGGCCTTGTAGTCGAGCACGACGAAGTCGGCATCGTTGCCGGGGCGCAGGCTGCCGATGCGATCGTCCAGGCGCAGTGCGCGGGCGCCGCCGAGGGTGGCCAGGTACAGCGACTTGTAGGGGTGCAGGCGCGCGCCCTGCAACTGCATGACCTTGTACGCCTCGTTGAGGGTGTTGAGCAGCGAGAAGCTGGTGCCTGCACCCACGTCGGTGCCCAGGCCCACGTTGACCTTGAAGCGCTCGGCCTGGGGCAGGTTGAACAGGCCGCTACCTAGGAACAGGTTGGACGTCGGGCAGAAGGCCACGGCCGAACCGGTTTCGGCCAGGCGCTGGCACTCGTCGTCGCACAGGTGCACGCCATGGGCGAACACCGAGCGCTCGCCGAGCAGCTCGAAGTGGTCGTACACGTCCAGGTAGCCCTTCTGCTCCGGGAACAGTGACTTGACCCAGTCGATTTCCTTGAGGTTTTCCGACAGGTGCGTGTGCATGTACACGCCTGGGTGCTCCTTGAGCAACTGGCCAGCCAGTGTCAGTTGCTCTGGCGTGCTGGTCGGTGCGAAACGTGGGGTCACTGCGTAGTGCAGGCGGCCCTTGCCGTGCCAGCGTTCGATCAAAGCCTTGCTTTCGCTGTAACCGGACTCGGCCGTGTCAGTCAGGTAGTCAGGGGCATTGCGGTCCATCATCACCTTGCCGGCGATCATCCGCAGGTCGAGGCGCTCGGCTTCTTCGAACAAGGCGTTCACCGACTCCGGGTGCACGCTGCCAAACACCAGGGCGGTGGTGGTGCCGTTGCGCAGCAGTTCCTTGAGGAAGATTTTCGCGACCTGGTCGGCATGGCCCTTGTCGGCGAACTGCTTCTCGCACGGGAAGGTGTAGGTGTTGAGCCAGTCCAGCAGCTGTTCGCCGTACGAGCCGATCATGCCGGTCTGTGGGAAGTGGATGTGGGTATCGATGAAGCCTGGGGTGATCAACGCATCCTGGTAATGCACCACTTCGATGCCGGCATCCAGGGTCGGCAGCAGGTCGCTGGCGTGGCCGAGGGCGCTGATGCGGCCGTCGTCGACCACCAGCAGGCCGTCTTCGTAGTAGGCGTGGGAGGCGTCCAGGCCGACCTCGGCCGGGTCGGCGATGCTGTGCAGGATGGCGGCACGGTAGGCTTTGCGGGTTGCGGTCATAAAGCGCTCGTCAAATGGCTTGGCTGCGCCGGGAGGGCGGCAGCAACTGGGCAATGGGGCCGGCGTTGGCGGCAGCGTCATGCTGGCCGAAGCAGGCGTTGTAGGTGGCAATGATTTCGCCGGCGATGGACACGGCGATCTCGATCGGCAGCTTGCCCTTGACTTCGGCAATGCCCATCGGGCAGCGCATGCGCGCCATGACGGCATCATCGAAGCCACGCTCGCGCAGGCGGTGCTCGAACTTGGCCCGTTTGGTCTTCGAGCCGATCAGGCCGAACCAGGTGAAATCATTGCGTTTGAGAATGGCGGCGGTCAGTTCCAGGTCGAGCTGGTGGTTGTGGGTCATGACGATGCAGTAGCTGCCAGCTGGCAGGTCGGCCACTTCGTCGACGGGCTCCTCGTTGACCACCTTGGTCACCCCGTTGGGGATGAGCTCGGGAAATTCCTGTTCGCGCGAATCGATCCAGCGCACCCGGCAGGGCAACGCGGCGAGCAAGGGTACCAGAGCGCGGCCGACATGGCCCGCGCCGAACACCGCGATCTGCGCCTGCACGGCGGCCATCGGCTCGAACAGCAGCACGGTCACGCCGCCGCAGCACTGGCCGAGGCTTGCGCCAAGGCTGAAGCGCTCCAGGTGCGGGGTGGTGCGCTGGTCTTCGAGCATTTGCCGGGCGATGTGCAGGGCCTTGTATTCCAGGTGGCCGCCGCCGATGGTATCGAACAGCGCGGTGGCGCTGACGACCATTTTCGAGCCGGCGTTACGCGGGGTAGAGCCGCGTTCCTCGATGATGGTCACCAGCACGCAGGGTTCACCGCGGGACTGGTGGTCGGCGAGGGCGTTGATCCATTGGTGCATGATCCAACCTCTCTTCTGTCTACGCGGGCCTTGTGTAGGAGCGGCCTTGCGTCGCGAAAGGGCTGCGCAGCGGCCCCCGGATTTCAGCGTCGCTGCTAATCCCTGATTCCAGCGTCGCCGCTAATCCCGGATTTCAGCGTCGCCGCTAAAATCGATGGGGGCCGCTGCGCAGCCCTTTCGCGACGCAAGGCCGCTCCTACACGGGCTTGGGCGTGCGTGCCAGGCAATACACATCGACCCGGCGTGCCCCGGCCTTGGTTAACACCTGGGCAATCGCCTGGGCGGTGGTGCCTGTAGTCAGCACGTCATCGACCACCGCTACATGCCTGCCCGCCAGCGCCTTGTGCCCGGTAACGCTGAACGCCTGGCGCAGGTTGCGGCGCCTGGCCTTGGCATCCAGGTGCTGCTGCGCCTGTGTTTCGCGTGTACGCAGCAGCAGCCTCTCGTCGCAATCGATGCCCAACTGCGATGCCAACCAGCGCGTCAGCATGCCGGCCTGGTTGAAGCCGCGCTCACGCAGTCGACGCTTGGCCAAGGGTACAGGCAACAGCAGGTCAGGTTGCGCAAGGCCTTCTGCATAGCGATGTTGCAGGCCCTGGCCGAGCAATTCGGCCATCAACCGCCCCAACGGCCACTGGCGTTTGTGCTTGAAGCGGCTGATCAGCGTGTCTACCGGGAACCCGTAATGCCACAGCGCGATGACCTGGTCGAACGCCGGCGCCCGGCGGCTGCACTGGCCGCAGGTCAGGTTGGCCATGGGCAAAGGCAGGGCGCAGCGCAGGCAGTAGTCCTGCAGCCAGGGCAACGCCTGTTCGCAGGCGACACACAGTGGGTACGCCTGTTCGGCAGGGGCATCGCAGAGCAAACAGTGTTGGTTAATATTTAGGCACTTGTAAGCCAGCGCTTTCAGGTTGGGTTGACAGTTCATAGGCCTTCCATGACTATGCGAGCTATCCGTGATGCGCTGGCGGGCATTCTTGTCCCGGCGCCAGTTACAGCCTAAACAAGGAAACGCCGATGAGCGCCAGCACAACTGCAACAACACGTCACGACTGGTCCCTGGCTGAGGTCAAGGCGCTGTTCCAGCAACCGTTCAACGACCTGCTGTTCCAGGCGCAAACCATGCACCGCGCGCATTTCGACGCAAACCGCGTGCAGGTATCGACCCTGCTGTCGATCAAGACCGGCGCCTGCCCGGAAGATTGCAAATATTGTCCACAGTCCGGCCACTACAACACCGGGCTGGAAAAACAGAAGCTGATGGAAGTGCAGAAGGTGCTGGAAGAAGCCGCCCGCGCCAAAGCCATCGGCTCGACCCGCTTCTGCATGGGCGCGGCGTGGAAGCACCCGTCGGCCAAGGACATGCCCTACGTGCTGGAGATGGTCAAAGGGGTCAAGGCCATGGGCCTGGAAACCTGCATGACCCTCGGCAAGCTCGATCAGGATCAGACCCAGGCGCTGGCCCAGGCCGGCCTCGACTACTACAACCACAACCTCGACACCTCGCCCGAGTTCTACGGCAGCATCATCACCACTCGCACCTACAGCGAACGCCTGCAAACCCTGGCCTATGTGCGTGATGCCGGGATGAAGATCTGCTCTGGCGGCATCCTCGGCATGGGCGAGTCGCTGGATGACCGCGCCGGCCTGCTGATCCAGCTGGCCAATCTGCCCGAGCACCCGGAGTCGGTGCCGATCAACATGCTGGTCAAGGTGGCGGGTACGCCGCTGGCCGAAGAAGAAGATGTCGACCCGTTCGACTTCATCCGCATGCTGGCGGTGGCCCGCCTGCTGATGCCCAAGTCGCATGTGCGCCTGTCTGCCGGCCGCGAGCAGATGAACGAGCAGATGCAGGCCCTGGCCTTCATGGCGGGCGCCAACTCGATCTTCTATGGCGAGAAACTGCTGACCACCGCCAACCCGCAGGCTGACAAGGACATGCAGCTGTTCGCCCGCCTGGGTATCAAGCCTGAGGCCCGCGAAGAGCACGCCGATGAAGTGCACCAGGCAGCCATCGAGCAGGCGCTGGTCGAACAGCGCAGCAGCGAGATGTTCTACAACGCAGCAACGGCCTGAGATGGCCTTTGACCTGGCGGCGCGCCTAGCCGAACGGCGCGCAGCAGACCTGTATCGGCAGCGGCCACTGCTGGAGAGCCCGCAGGGGCCTGAAGTGGTGGTCGATGGCCAGCCGCTGTTGGCGTTTTGCAGCAATGATTACCTGGGCCTTGCCAATCACCCGGAGGTGATCGCCGCCTGGCAGGCCGGCGCCGAACGCTGGGGTGTCGGTGGCGGCGCGTCGCACCTGGTGATAGGCCACAGCACGCCGCACCACCAGGTCGAAGAGGCACTGGCAGAGCTGACCGGGCGCCCGCGCGCGTTGCTGTTCTCCACCGGCTACATGGCCAACCTGGGCGCCATCACTGCGCTGGTGGGGCAGGGCGACACGGTGCTGCAGGACCGCCTCAACCACGCCTCGCTGTTGGATGGCGGGCTGCTCAGTGGTGCCCGTTTCAACCGCTACCTGCACAACGACCCGGCCAGCCTGGCCAGCCGCCTGGACAAGGCCGTGGGCAATACCCTGGTGGTGACCGACGGGGTGTTCAGCATGGATGGCGACCTTGCCGATTTGCCGGCCCTGGCCAAGGCCGCCCGCGCCCGCGGCGCCTGGCTGATGGTCGATGATGCCCATGGCCTGGGGACCTTGGGGGCCCAGGGTGGCGGTATCGTCGAGCACTTTGGTTTGGGTGTGGATGATGTACCCGTGCTGATCGGCACCCTGGGCAAAGCCTGCGGCACGGCCGGCGCTTTTGTTGCCGGTAGCGAAGCGTTGATCGAGGCGCTGGTGCAGTTCGCCCGGCCTTACATCTACACCACCAGCCAGCCCCCGGCGCTGGCCTGTGCCACGCTTAAAAGCCTGGAACTGTTGCGCCGCGAAACCTGGCGCCGCGAGCACCTGGCCGCGTTGATCCGCCAGTTCCGCCAGGGCGCCCAGCAGATCGGCCTTGAGCTGATGGACAGCCCCACACCGATTCAGCCGATCATGATCGGTGACAGCGCCCAGGCCCTGCGCCTGTCACAGATGTTGCGCGAGCGGGGCTTGCTGGTGACGGCGATCCGCCCGCCCACCGTGCCCGCCGGCAGCGCGCGCCTGCGGGTGACGCTGAGCGCCGCGCACAGTGAGGCGCAGGTGCAGCTATTGTTGAATGCATTGGCCGAGTGTTATCCACAACTGGAGAGCACCACTGGAGAGCGCCGATGCGAAATCGACTGATTCTACTGCCCGGCTGGGGCCTGGGCACCGCTGCCCTGGAGCCACTGGCTGCCAGCCTCCGGGCCCAGGATGCACGCCTGCAGGTCGAGCTGATGCCCCTGCCGGAACTGGCCGAGGCCGATGTGCAAGCCTGGGTCGACCACCTCGATCGCAAGCTGCCGACTGATACGTGGCTGGGCGGCTGGTCGCTCGGCGGCATGTTGGCCAGTGAGCTGGCAAGCAGGCGCGGTGATCACTGCTGCGGCCTGCTGACCCTGGGCAGCAACCCCAGCTTCGTGGCGCGGCCGGACTGGCCCCACGGCATGGCCGACGACACCTTCGGCACCTTCCTCGACGGTTGCCGCAGCCACACCCAGGTGACGCTCAAGCGCTTTCGCAGCTTGTGCAGCGACGGTGCCCTGCAACCGCGTACGTTGCTGCGTCAGCTTGGCGTAGGGGTGCCGGACACCGACCCGCTGTACCTTGCCACCGGCTTGCAGGTGCTGGCGCAACTGGACACGCGCGCGGCCCTGCAACACTTCGCCGGGCCGCAACTGCACCTGTTCGCCGGTAGCGATGCGCTGGTACCGGCGGAGGCCGCGAAGGCCCTGAGCGAACTGTTGCCGGACGTGGAGGTCGGCCTGGTCGAAGAGAGTTCCCACGCCTTCCTGCTGGAGTACCCCCAGGAGCTGGCGGCGGGCATCAAGAGTTTCCTGCATGAGAGTGGCGATGACTGACCTTTCCCGTCCGACCCTGCCCGGCGCGCTGCCGGACAAGCGCCAGGTGGCGGCCTCGTTTTCCCGCGCGGCGGCCAGCTACGACAGCGTCGCGGCCTTGCAGCGCGACGTTGGCATGAGCCTGCTGGGCCAGTTGCCGGAAGGGCTGGCGCCGTCGCGCTGGCTTGACCTGGGCAGCGGCACCGGGCACTTCAGCCGGGTGCTGGCCGAGCGCTTCGCGCAGGCCAGTGGCGTGGCGGTGGATATCGCCGAAGGCATGCTGCGCCATGCCCGGCATGAGCAGGGCGGCGCCCAGCACCACGTGGTCGGCGATGCCGAGCGCCTGCCGCTGCGTGAGGCCAGCGTCGACCTGGTGTTCTCCAGCCTTGCGGTGCAGTGGTGCGGGCAGTTCGCCAGTGTGCTGGATGAGGCGCGGCGGGTGCTGCGCCCAGGCGGTCTGCTGGCGTTCAGCAGCCTGTGCGTCGGGACCCTCGACGAGCTGCGCGCCAGCTGGCAGGCGGTGGATGGCCTGGTGCACGTCAACCGCTTCCGCCGCTTCGACGATTACCAGCGCCTGTGCGCCGGCAGTGGCTTGCAGCACGTGACGCTGCAGCAGCGTGCGCACGTGTTGCACTACCCGGATGTACGCAGCCTGACCCACGAACTGAAGGCCCTTGGCGCCCACAACATCAACCCGGGCCGCCCCTCGGGCCTGACCGGCCGCGCGCGCATGCAGGGCTTGTTGCAGGCATATGAGGCATTTCGCCAGCCCCAGGGGCTGCCAGCCACTTACCAAGTGGTCTATGGTGTGTTGCGCAAGCCACAGGGGTAAGGGGAGTCAGATGAGCCAGGCCTATTTCATTGCCGGTACCGATACCGACGTCGGCAAGACCACCATTGCCGCCGGCCTGCTGCATGCGGCGCGCTTGCAAGGCATGAGCACCCTGGGGGCCAAGCCGGTGGCGTCCGGTTGCACGGTAACCCCAAAGGGCTTGCGCAACAGCGATGCGCAGGCGCTGATCGATGAAAGCTCGATCAAGTTGCCGTACGAACAGGTCAACCCGTTTGCCTTCGAGCCTGCGATCGCACCCCATGTCGCGGCCCGTGAGGCTGGCGTCACGCTGGGCGTGCCCGAGCTGCTGGCGGCGATGCGCAACGTGCTGCAGCAAAACGCCGACTTCACCTTGATTGAAGGCGCCGGTGGCTGGCGCGTGCCGTTGTCGGGCCAGGCCAACCTGTCTGACCTGGCCATCGCCCTGAAACTGCCGGTGATTCTGGTGGTGGGGGTACGCCTGGGCTGTATCAGCCATGCCTTGCTCAGCGCCGAAGCGATCGCCCGCGACGGGCTGCAATTGGCGGGCTGGGTGGCGAACATCATCGAACCGCGCACGTCGCGCCTGGAAGAGAACCTGGCCAGCCTCGCCGAGCGGTTGCCCGCGCCTTGCCTGGGGCGGGTGCCCAAGTTGAAGCAGGCGAGTGCCGACATGGTGGCGGAGCATTTGCAGCTGGATTTGCTCGATTAACCGCCGCTGTCTATCGACTGGCACTGGGCCATTAACGATTTAAACGGGCCTTTTCTGCCGTCGCCTGCTTTAATTAGGCCTGTTCGTCATCCAGCGTCAATGGAGTCCTGACATGGAAATCACCGGTAGCTCCGCCTACTACGCGGGCCTGAGCGCAATCCAGACCGGCCAGAACCGCGTCGATCAAGCCGCCAGCCAGATCGCCAACACCACTGCCGAGCGCACTGCCACCAGCCAGTCCAGCGACTTTCAGGCAGAACGCCTGCGCGCGGTCGATCGCAGCCAGCAAATGGACATGGCGACCAGTACCGTGCAACTGGCACTGGGCAAGCACGAAGTCGAGCTTGGCGCAAAGGTCGTCAAGGCTTCCGACGAAATGCTCGGTCGGATCATCGACACCTACGCCTGATTTCTGGCTTCCCCTGTAAAACACCTCCTTTCAACACTGTGGGAGCGGGTTTACCCGCGAATGCGTCCGATCAGACACCTTTATCGTCTGGGAGGCCCTGTTCGCGGGTAAACCCGCTCCCGCGGCCTGCGCATTTCAGACACTGATCGTCGTGCAGTGGCCGAAACGCCATTTTTCGTGACGTAAATGGCACCATCGTCCCTCCTTGACATCCGCGCGTGCTAAACGTAAGTTTCAAACAACTGTTTGATCGAAAGCCGCCAAGAGCTTGTCGGTAGTACCGATCACCCCCGAACTCATCACAGAGGTTCACCGCAATGCCTGATTACAAAGCCCCCTTGCGTGATATCCGTTTCGTTCGCGACGAGCTGCTCGGCTACGAAGCGCATTATCAGAGCCTGCCGGGTTGCGAGGACGCCACGCCCGACATGGTCGACGCGATCCTTGAAGAGGGCGCGAAATTCTGTGAGCAGGTACTGGCCCCGCTGAACCGCGTTGGCGACCAGGAAGGCTGCACCTGGAGCGAGTCGGGCGTGAAGACGCCGACCGGCTTCAAAGCGGCTTACGAGCAGTTTGTCGAGGGTGGCTGGCCGAGCCTGGCGCATGACGTTGCCCACGGCGGCCAAGGCCTGCCGGAATCGCTGGGCCTGGCCCTGAGCGAGATGGTCGGTGAGTCGAACTGGTCGTGGGGCATGTACCCAGGCCTGTCCCATGGCGCCATGAACACCATTTCCGAGCACGGCACGCCTGAGCAGCAAGAGGTCTACCTGACCAAGCTGGTTTCCGGCGAGTGGACCGGCACCATGTGCCTGACTGAGCCGCACTGCGGCACCGACCTGGGCATGCTGCGTACCAAGGCCGAGCCTCAGGCTGATGGTTCGTACAAAGTGTCGGGTACCAAGATCTTCATTTCCGCTGGCGAACACGACATGGCCGACAACATCGTCCATATCGTGCTGGCCCGCCTGCCCGATGCCCCGGCTGGCACCAAAGGCATCTCGCTGTTCATCGTGCCGAAGTTCATGCCCAACGCCGAAGGCGCTGCCGGCGAGCGTAACGCCGTGAGCTGTGGTTCGATCGAACACAAGATGGGCATCCACGGTAACGCCACCTGCGTGATGAACTTCGACGGCGCAACCGGCTACCTGATCGGCCCGGCCAACAAAGGCCTGAACTGCATGTTCACCTTCATGAACACCGCTCGCCTGGGCACCGCACTGCAAGGCCTGGCCCACGCCGAAGTGGCTTTCCAGGGCGGCCTGAAGTATGCCCGTGAGCGCCTGCAGATGCGCTCGCTGACCGGCCCTAAAGCCCCTGAAAAGGCGGCCGACCCAATCATCGTCCACCCGGACGTGCGCCGCATGCTGCTGACCATGAAGGCCTTCGCCGAAGGTAACCGCGCCATGGTCTACTTCACCGCCAAGCAGGTCGATATCGTCAAGTACAGCCAGGACGAAGAAGAGCGCAAAAAAGCTGACGCGCTGCTGGCCTTCATGACCCCGATCGCCAAGGCCTTCATGACCGAAGTCGGTTTCGAGGCCGCCAACCACGGCGTGCAGATCTACGGCGGCCATGGTTTCATCGCCGAGTGGGGCATGGAACAGAACGTGCGCGACAGCCGTATCTCCATGCTGTACGAAGGCACTACCGGCATCCAGGCCCTCGACCTGCTCGGCCGCAAGGTGCTGATGACTCAAGGTGAAGCGTTGAAGGGCTTTACCAAGATCGTGCACAAGTTCTGCCAGGCGCAAGAAGGCGTCGAGGCGGTCAAAGAGTTCGTCGAACCGCTGGCGGCCATCAACAAGGAATGGGGCGAGCTGACCATGAAGGTCGGTATGGCCGCCATGAAAGACCGCGAAGAAGTGGGTGCCGCTTCGGTCGATTACCTGATGTATTCCGGTTATGCCTGCCTGGCCTACTTCTGGGCTGATATCGCCCGCCTGGCTGCCGAGAAGCTGGCTGCCGGTACTGAAGAAGTGGCGTTCTACACCGCCAAGCTGCAGACCGCGCGCTTCTACTTCCAGCGCATCCTGCCGCGTACCCGTACCCATGTGGCGGCGATGCTGTCGGGTGCAGGTAACCTGATGGCGATGGAAGAAGAGCACTTCGGTCTGTCTTACTGACCCATAAGCTGTAGAAAAACCCGCCTGCCCTTACCGGCAGGCGGG
>NZ_JANIAG010000055.1:0-31375 GCF_028682155.1 Pseudomonas sp. 39004 | reverse complement strand
CCGCCCGCGCGGCGCATCGCGAGCAAGCTCGCTCCTACATCCGTTTCGGGCCAATTATTCCTGAGGCATTGGCGCGCGGCCCCTTGGCGTCCGCCTCAATAATGTGTCGCACAAACAAGGCGGTCGCGTGCGTTGGCACAGGCGTGACTGGCCCGAAACGAATGTAGGAGCGAGCTTGCTCGCGATGCGCCGCGCGGGCGGCGCTCGATCTGATAGGCGCTGAAAATGCCAAGCCAGGCAACACATTGCATAGGCCCTTAATGCCGAGTACGCGGCTCTGCTGGCATCTGCACCTGAATCAACGCCGACTCAAGCAGCACACGCAGCGCCTCCAGCTCATGCATGGTCGTCATCATAAGGATCGACACGGGTGATTTGGGCTGCAGCAGAATCGCCTGATGGGCACACGGTCTGTGCGCACAGCGCGTAGTCCGCAGCCTGGATGAGGGTGTCTTCGAGAGAGTGGTGGTTGTGGGGTGGATCGGGAACGATCTTGAGCATGACTACGTCCTTTTAGAGATGCGGTCACCTGCCTGCTGTCAAACAGAAGGGTGGCAGCTGTACGTGGGTTGACAGACCGGCGGACATAGCAAGTTCCGGCGCACGCAAGCGTGCCCGCACGTACAGCCGCCATAAGGACGAGCTGTGCCATGTACCGTCGCGGCCTGTCAAAGCCGATCGCTGTTTGCAGCGACAGGCCGAGACTAGAGCGCTGCCTGAGCGGCCGCAACGGAAAAAAGGCGGCAGGAGTATGTTTGGGAAAAGGCCTACAAGGAAGGGTTTAAATCTGATTATTCATCACTGAAAAGCAAACCCCCGATCAATAATTCCAGGTCACCGACGCCGTCACGTTGCGCGGCGCGCCATAGCTGGCAGTGGTGGCGTTGTCGTACAGCGACAGCAGGTATTTGCGGTCGGTGACGTTGTTCAGGTTCAGCGAAGTGCTCCAGTTGCTGTCGATGTCGTAGCTGGTCATCAGGTCAACCAACCCGTAAGCGTTCTGGTGGATGGCGCTGTTGCTGTCGTTTTCCACTGCGGTTTGCCAGCTTGCACGGGCACCCACTTTCATCTGCGGCAGGCCCGGCAGGCGGTAGGTGGCCATGGCGCGCACGCTGTGCGTCGGCACGTATTTGCGTGCCCGTTCGCCGTTGTCATCGTCGATGCGCACATAGGTGTAGCCGCCGAGCAGGTCCAGGCCAGGCACCACTTCGCCGGAGGCCTGCAACTCGACGCCGTGGCTCTTGAAGTCGCCCGGTGTGTAGACTTCCTGAACCCCGTCGAACCCTGCATCCACGGCCACATTGCGTTGCTCGGTCTTGAACACCGCAGCCGTCACGTGCAGGCGCTCGTCCATCACGCTGCCCTTGACGCCGAGCTCCATGCTTTTGCCTTCCAGCGGGTCGAGCAGGGTGCCATCGGTGCCAACCACGTTGTATTGCGGGTTGTAGATCTTGGTCCAGCTGCCGTAGACACTCCAGGCGTCATTCAGGTCGTAGACCAGGCCGGTGTAAGGCGTCACTTTGCCGTGGGCGCGGGTGGAGTGCTCGGTGCCGTAGCTTTCACCCTTGCCGTCGGCGCTGAGCATGCGCGCACCGACGATCCAGTGCAGGTCATCGGCCAAGCTGAAACGCGCCCCGGCAAATACGCTCTTCTGCGTGTCTTCGAAGTTTTGCGACAGGCCTTCGCTGGTGACGCCGAACGATGGCATGGGCGTAGTGCCCGCCAGAATGCCCGCGAACGAGGTATTGAAGGCGCTGCCGTCTTCCAGGTTTTCGTCGTACTCGTGACCTTTCTGATGGGTGCGCCCATACGCAGCGCCGAAGGTCAGCTGATGCTCGCGCCCGAACAGGCTGAACGGCCCCTGCACCTTGGCCTCGCCCAGCAGTTGGTGAGCTTCGCTGCTGGTGTGGTTGGCATACGCCAGGGCGTCGTCACCGCTGACCGAGCCGACGTACAGCATGTTGGTGTTCTGCTTTTCCTGCACACCGGTGGCGGTGAGCGTGGCGTTCCAGTCATTGCCAAAGTCATGCTTGAGTTCGACGAACGTGCGCTGGGTGTGCAGGTTCCAGTAGGTCCACGGTTGGCCGATGCTGTTACTGCGGCCGCTGTAGTGGATGGCATTGCCCGCGCTGTCGACCAGCGGCAGGTTGCCCCAGGTGCTGCCGTTGGAGTCGCTGTTGTGCTGGGAAAAACCCACCGTCACGGTGTCGGTGTCGGACACGTCGAATGCCAGCAGGCCTGCGGCAACGTTGCGCTCGTGGCTGTAACGGTCCATCCATGAGTTGCCCTTGTCATGGGAGTAGATGAAACGGCCACGCACATTGCCGGCATCAGTAAGTGGGCCGGCAACGTCGACGTCCACGCGACGGCTGTCCCAAGAGCCGACACTGGTGTCGATCTGTGCCTGGAAGGTGTCGGTCGGGCGTTTGCGCACGAAGTTGACCGTGGCGGACGGGTTGCCCGCGCCACTCATCAAACCATTGGCGCCGTGCAGCACGTCGATCTGCTCGTACTCGGCCAGGTCCTGGTCGCCTACCAGCACCGTGCTTACGAAGGGCATGCCCATGCCGTCGTATTCGAACGTATTGATGTCAAAGCCGCGCGAGGTGAACTCGGTACGGTCGCTTTCGGTTTGCTCCACGGTCACCGACGGCGCTGCACGCAGCGCGTCCTTGATACCGGTGATCTTGAAATCGTCCAGCTCCTGCCGGGTGATGGTCGTCACTGCTTGTGGCGTTTGCTTGTCGGTCAGGCCCAGTTTGGTGGTGCTGGTCGATGGCTTGCCTTCATAGCCCTGGCTTGGGCCGTCGCCGCTGTCCCGGGTGCTTTCGATCTGGGTGGCAGGCAGTGTGAGGTCGTCGGCCGCATGAACAATGGGCATGGCGCTGCACGCGCCGGCCAGCAGGAGACTGGCGGGGAGGTGGCGTTTCAAGGGGAAGTCCTGGGGCGTAGATGCTAACGGGAAGTGTTTCTAACTGTTAATGAGAAACTAACCCATTTGCCAAGCAGGTTCCGTTAACTTTTATTCATACACCTTCATGTGGCGAAATGGCCACAGCGGCAAGGTGGACGAACGCCGGAGCGGGTGAGTACCCGCTCGGGGATTGATGCCGGTTTTTTACTACGGCCTGTCAGCAGGGCTGAACGGCCAATCGGTTAGTGACGCTACGCCCCAGCACCAGCACGGTGACAAAGCCGCAGCCCACCAGCGCCGTGGCCAGGCTCAATAGCACCGAGCTGCCCAACTGGTCGACGATCTGCCCGCCAAAGAACGAGCCCAGCGCAATAATCACCTGGAACATCGCCACGAACAGGGGCATGCCGCGTTCGACATCCTTTGGCGCGACCACAAACATCCAGATACTGGCGCACGCCGGGAAGGCGCCGAAGGCGAAGCCCCACAGTGCGATCAACATTGCAGCGCCGGTCATGCCCGTGGCGAAGTGGGGGAACAGGGCGGTGCTGACGCCAATCATCACGGCCACCAGCATCAGGGTGTGGCGCACGCTGCGGTTGGCGGCGAAGCCGGCGAAGATGTTGCCGATTACCCCGGCCACGCCATACAGCAACAGCAGCGAGCCAATCGTCGGCCCATCGAAGCCGGCGTTCTGTTTGAAGAAGGGTGCCACATAGGTGTACGCGGCAAAGTGCGCCAGGCCAATCAGCAATACCGCAATCAACCCAACCCGCGCTTGTGGGTTGATGAACAGGGCCGGCAGGTCACTGATGCGGATGGCCTTGTCCGGGTTGAGCCGCGGTAGCAGCAGGACCTGCGCCAGCAGCACCGGCACGCCCACCAGCGCGGTAACCAGGAAGGTCATGCGCCAGCCCATCAGGCCACTCAGCCAGGTGCCCACGGGCACGCCCAGCACGGTGGCCAGGGTTACCCCGACCATGATGATAGAGGTGGCCTGGGCAACGCCCACGCCTTTGGGTGCCAGGCGGCCGCTGAGGGCAATGGCCGTGGCCCAGAAGCCGCCGATGCTCACGCCCAGCAGGACGCGGCCGAACAGCAGCAGGCTGAAGTCACTGGCGTAGGCCACCACCGCGTTGGCGATGATCATGATCAGCGTCAGGCCGATCAGCAGGTAACGGCGGTCCATGGCGCCAATGCCGACCGACAGCAAAGGGGCGGCGAGGGCGGCCATGATGCCGGGCAGGGTCACCATCAGGCCGGCCTGGCCTGCGCTGATGCCGAGGTCGCTGGCAACGTCGTTGAGCACGCCCACCGGCAGAAATTCACTGGTGACCAGGGCGAAGGCACCCACGGCGACCGAAAGAATCGCCAGCCACTGCTGTTTGACGCTTTGTTGGTTATGTTCGGGAAGGCCGCTAGGGGCCTGGCTGTCGCTTGGCATGATGCTGGGTTCCAAGGGGGATGTCGCCTGCAGCAGGCGAGGAGAGGGCGAAAATTGAAGGCGATTATACGAGTGGGTTGGCGCCACCACACAGGCGCGCGGCTCGATAGTAATCATCAGTACGATCGATAAGACGCCCAATGCAGAGCGTCTGCTACAGCGCGGCGGCTTTCAGTAGGTGGCTCGATAGGAATGGGTGTTCCGTACCGAATGTCCATCTGTCTCGCAACGCCACAGCTGTATGAAGGGCTGGGTGGTTGAGGGCGGTCCAACCCAATGGCTCATGGCGTGACACACCTGCTCAAGGCATAGCTGATAGTCGCCAGCTTCGGGGGTGCGTCCTAGTTTCAAAGGTTGCAGGGGCGGCAATGTGCGCTTGAAATGCCAACTGCCCAGCTCCAATCGAGCATCATCGGGTATCTCCATGCCTGCACCATTACCTCGAATCCTGGCGCCTTCCAACACCAGGCCTTCGCGGGTGAGGCGATAGTCTTCCTCCCAGCGTATCTTCTCGATGCTGTGATTCCATGCCAGGGTGAAATGGGACACCGGCAGTTGCGCCCAGACCCCGCCATCCAGCCCCAGGCACAAGCCGATCATGCGTTCGCCGTCCCTGCGTGCCTGGACCTCCAGACATGCTGCAGCAATACCAGAATCCCAAGCGCGAAACCGATCTCGTCGGTCAGCGGCAGCGCCACGATCAACAAGGCCCCCGCACCCAAACTCAACAAGCGCTCCCAGATGGCCATTTTCTGTTGCAGGTAACCGGTGGACGCTACTCCCCAGAGGCCGACTGCCAGAAGGGTCTTGATCAACATGTAGGCCGTCATCCACAGATTATCGCCCTGCAGCATCAGCGCCGGGTTATAGACCGCCATGAATGGGATGACGAAACCTGCCAGGGCAATGCGTACCGCCCACAGGCTGATCTTGAATCCGCTTTCTTTGGCGATGGGGGCTGCGGCGAAACAGGCGAGGGCGACCGGTGGGGTCAGATCGGCGAGGATCCCGAAATAGAACACGAACATGTGCGACACAATTAGCGGCACGCCCAGTTCCAGCAGCGCAGGGGCTGCGATCGAGCTGGTGATGATGTAGTTGGGGATGGTTGGGATACCCATGCCTAGCACCAAGCAGGTGATCATCGTCAATATCAGTGACAGCAGCAGGTTCTCCCGGCCGATCGCCAATATGTAACCGGCAAAGGTTGAAGCAACGCCTGTGAGCGAGACGATGCCGATGATCACCCCCACCAGTGCGCAGGCGATCCCCACCGGAACCGCATGCCGTGCACCTTCGACCAACGCGTGCAGGCAAATGGTCAGGGTTTCCCGGCCGCCCTTGATAAACCAGCAAAACACCATCAGCACGGCAACGACCGCAAAAATCACACCGATACCGAGTTGAAAAAAGCCTGTGCAGAGAATACCCAGCGCAATCCAGAATGCACAGCGCAAGCCGAAGCTCTGCACCCTGAGAATGATCGCCGAGCCGAGGATGACAATGGCGGTCAAGGCTAACCCGACCATGCCGGAGAACAGCGGGGTACGCCCGGAAAACAGCAGGTAAACCAGCACTACTAGAGGAATCAGCAGGTACCAGCTTTCCTTTACCGCGCCGAAAGCGCTGGGGCATTGGTCTTTGGGCAAGCCTTTGAGGTTGGAACGCTTGGCCTCCAGATGGACCATCCAGAACACCGAGCCGAAATACAGCATGGCGGGTATCAACGCCGCTTTGGCAATTTCCACGAACGGCACATTGATGGTTTCGGCCATGATGAAGGCAACCGCGCCCATGACTGGCGGCATTATCTGGCTGCCCATGCTGGAGGTAGCTTCCACGCCGCCGGCAAATGCGGCCCGATAACCAAAGCGCTTCATCAGCGGGATGGTGAATTGCCCCGTGGTCACCACGTTGGCAATGCCTGAGCCAGTGATGGTCCCCATCAACGCGGATGAAGCGACGGCGACCTTGGCCGGTCCTCCCAGCTTGTGACCGAACAAGCCCATGGCGAAGTCGGTAAACAGCTTGATCATGCCTGCTTGCTCCAGGAAGGCGCCGAACAGGATGAACAAGAAGATATAGGTAGCCGAAACGTAGGTGGGTGTCCCATAGAGCCCTTCAGTGCCGAAGGACAGTTGATTGATGACCTGGTCGAAACCATAGCCTCGGTGGGCCAGTTCGCCGGGCAAGTATTCACCGAACAAGCCGTAGGCCAGGAACAATCCACAGATGATTGGCAGTGCAATGCCCATCACCCGTCGAGCGGCTTCGAAGATCAGCGCGATCAGCAGCACGCCGATCACCATGTCAGCTGGCGTCAGGTCGCCGGAGCGCTGGATCAGGTCTGCCTCGAACACCCATTGATACAGCGCGGTGACGATGCCAGCCAGGCTGAGCAGCCAGGCCAGCGGTTGCCAGGGGCGGGCCTGGCCATGGGCTGGATAGCTGAGGAATACCACCCAGAGCAGGAAACCGACGTGTACTGCACGCAGCACCTGGCTTGAGAGGGGGGAGAAGGCTGCGGTGACGATCTGGAAAATCGAAAACAGCAACGCTACATAAAACAAGGTTCTTGGCCAGTCCCGCGGGTTCGCGGAAATACCCTGATGCTCGTCACTCATTGATTGCCTGCCTCATGGCCACACGGGAAAAAATCGATGGCGCAGCGGCACTACCACCCACTGCGCCACGTGCAGCTACAGCGCGCCCTTTTCCTTGTAGTAGCGTTCGGCGCCTGGGTGCAGTGCAATGGGCAGATTCTTGGCTGCACTTTCCAGTTTGATGTCCTTGGCTGCCGAATGCGAGTTACCCAACCGTGTCAGGTTTTCGAACAGGAGTTTGGTCATCTCGTAGACGACTTCATCGGGCATGTCTGCGCGGGTCACCAGTATGTTGGTGATGGCAACCGTCGGTACCGCCTCGGTTTGTCCGTCATACGTATTGGCCGGAATCATTTCGCTCTGATAGGCCGGGTTACCAATCTTGGTGACCACCTCAGGCGGGATGGCAACGTAGTTGAGGGGCATGACCGAGGCCAGGTCGCGAATGGCGGCCATGCCCAACCCGGACGATTGCAGGGTGGCATCCAGTTGCCTGTTCTTGATCAATTCGACGGATTCGGCAAACGGCAGGTACTGCACTTTACCCATGTCCTGATACGTAAGCCCCGCAGCCTTGAAGATCGCGCGGGCATTCAGCTCTGTGCCTGACTTGGGTGCCCCGACCGAGATCGTCTTGCCTTTAAGATCGGCCAGCGTCTTGATCCCTGATTCCTTGCTGGCAACAATTTGGATGTAGTTGGGGTAGGCCCCGCCAAGGGCGCGCAATTTGGTCAGCGGTGTCTTGAAACCTGCGTCTTCCACGCCGTTTTTGGCATCGGCAACCGAATCGCCCAATGCCAGCGCTAGCTCGCCTCGGCCAGCCTGCAGCAGGTTCAGGTTTTCCACCGAGGCCTTGGTGGCTTGGACCGAGGTCTTGGCGCCGGCAATACCCTCGCTGTAGATCTGCGACAAGCCGACACCGATCGGGTAGTAAACCCCGCTGGTTCCACCGGTGAGAATATTGATGAACACTGGCGCGGCCTGAGCTGCGGTGCTGACTGCCAATGTGGCGGCGACCAGCAGGGCGAAGCGTGTCTTTACTCGCATGGGGATTTCTCCGTCTTGTTATGTCTTTTTGCAGAGTGATTGCACTGTAGTTGATCTGAGCGCCAAAGGAAGCGTGCAGGCTGCATCAGCTCATACCCAGCCAGGTCGGCAGGACCAATGAAATCCAAGGTACATAGGTAACCAGCATCAGGAACAGCAATAGAATCATCAACCAAGGCATCGCCGCTTTGATGGTCGCGGGTAAGGACATCCCGGTCACTGCCGAGGTGACGAACAGGTTCAGGCCCACCGGCGGTGTTATCAAGCCGATTTCAAGGTTGACGACCATGATGATGCCGAGGTGAATCGGGTCGATGCCCAGTTTCATGGCAATGGGGAAGAGTATCGGCGCCAAGATCAGGATAATCGCCGACGGCTCCATGAAGGCACCGGCAATCAGCAGCACGATGTTGACCACCAGCAGAAAGGTCACGGGCGTCAGGCCCGCGTCGATCACCCAGGCGGTTATCTGTTGTGGGAGCTGTTCGGTGGTCAGTACATGGGCGAACAGCATGGCGTTGGCGATGATGAACATCAGCATGATGCTTAGCTTGGCGGATTCCAGCAGGACTTTTGGCGTTTCACGAAACGTCAAATCCTTGTAGACGAACAAGGCAATGAAGGCCGAGTAAACCGCTGCTACAGCCGCCGCCTCGGTTGGGGTGAACATCCCGGAATAGATGCCGCCCAGGATGATGACCATCAGCAACAAGCCCCAGATCGCCTGGCGCGCCGTACCCAGCAACTCGCGCAATGTCGCGCGCGGCAGGGCGGGCAGGTTTTTCTTAACGGCGACGATATAGATCGCCACCATCAGCGCTGTTCCCAAAAGCAGGCCAGGCACCACACCGGCCATGAACAGCTTGCCGACGGAGGTCTCCGTGGCCGCGGCGTAGACCACCATCACGATCGAGGGCGGAATGAGGATGCCCAACGTACCGGCGTTGCAGATAATGCCTGCACCAAAGGCCTGCGGATAACCGGAGCGGACCATACCGGCAATGGCGATTGACCCCACGGCAGCCACGGTCGCCGGACTGGATCCGGAAAGGGCAGCGAATAACATGCAGGCCAGTACTGCGGCGATGGCCAGGCCGCCGCGAATGTGCCCGACACAAGCATTGGCGAAGTCGATCAAGCGGCGGGCAACACCACCGGTGGTCATGAAGGCACCGGCCAGCAGAAAGAACGGAATGGCCAGCAGCGTGTAATGTTCCGAGGTTTCGAACAGCTTGATCGCCAGCGAACGCACCGAGTCTGGGCTGAAGAAAATGATGGTCATGGAGCCGGCCAGGCCGAGGGAGATCGCGATGGGAACGCCGATGAACATCAGCACGAACAGGGCTACGAACAAGAACGCAATGGTCATGGCTTGTCATCCTCGTGCTCGGCGAGCTTCAGCGCGTCAGCGGCTTCGTCGGCCAGGCCCAGGCCGGTCTGGTAGTTGCGCAAGATGCGCACAAGGATTTCGGCGAAACGGATGAAAACCAAGGCAAACCCCAAGGGGACGATCAGCCCGATATGCCACTGCATGATGCCGAAGTGGCCAAGGTCCTCGGCGCCGATGCTGGCGATCATCAACGTCTGAATCCATTCGAAGCTGGCGACACTGAGCAATCCTGCATAGGCCAGGCAGCACAAGCAGGCCACGATACCGATGAACTTTTGCACCGGCCGGCGGGTGAGTTTGACGAGTGCATCCACTCCAATATGCCCGCCCGTGCGCACGCCATAGGCAAGCCCGAAAAAGATCAGCCAGCCAAACAGCGCCTTGGTCAGCGCGGTGCTCCAGGTCATCGCCTGAGCCATTTCCATGATTTCGTCGCCGATGACAAACAACGGGGTGCTTGCGCTCGGCCAGCGATCGGCAAGCCAATAGAACAGGCTGTAGAAATTGTTGAGGATCACGTAAATGAACGTGACCAATGTCATGGCGGCCAGCAGGAAGACGATAAAGCCTTCCTCGAAGTGTTCCCAGATTCGCCGAAGCGCTTTCATCGATGGTATCTCACGTCGAGTGGCGACTGGCAGACGCCGCCCCGGCAGCCTCTGCCTTTGCGATCATTGAGCGTTGTTGGCAGTTTCGGCTGCCTGGATCAGTTCGGGCCCGATATCGCCCTCGAACTTTTTCCAGACCGGTTTCATCGCGTCTCGCCATTGCTCACGTTGCGCTGGGGTCAGGACGATGATTTCAGTGGTTTTCGCCGCGAGGATGCGTTGCTTGTCACTGTCGTTGAGTTGCTCTGCTTCCTTGTTGACTTGAGCCGTGACTTCTACAACGATCTTGTCCAGCTCGCTGCGTACGTCCGCTGGTAACCCGTTCCAGAATCGGGTGTTGGTGATCAGCATGTAGTCGAGCACACCGTGGTTGGATTCAGTGATGTACTTCTGCACTTCATGCATTTTCTGGCTGTAGATATTCGAGTAGGGATTTTCCGCACCATTGACCACACCGGTCTGCAACCCTTGATAAACCTCGGCAAAACTCATTTTGCGCGGGTTGGCGCGAACAGCCTTGAACTGCTCTTCGAGTACGGCGGACGCCTGCACCCGGAACTTCAGACCACGGGCATCGGCGGGCACCCGCAATGGCTTGTTGGCCGACAGTTGCTTCATCCCGTTGTGCCAGTAGGCCAGGCCGGTAATATTCTTGCTTTCCATCGACTTCAGCAGCCCCTGGCCCTGGGGGCTCAATTGAAAGCGGTTGACGGCAGCGATGTCATTGAACAGGAAGGGCAGGTCGAAAAGTTGCAGGGACTTGGTGTACTGTTCGAACTTGGCCAGGGAAGGCGCAATCATCTGTACGTCACCTAGCAACAGGGCTTCCATCTCCTTGCCGTCGCCAAACAACGAGGAGTTCGGATAGACCTCGACCTTGACCTTGCCGGGCAAGCGATCCTCTACCAGTTTCTTGAACATCAGGGCGCCTTGCCCCTTGGGCGTCTGGTCCGCGACCACGTGCGAGAACTTGATGATGACCGGATCTGCCGCATGGGCAAGGCTCAGGGTGCCTAGCGCAAACGCGCAGGTGAAGACGATGGATAGAGATTTGAACATCAGGAGCATCCTCTCGTTTTTATTTTTCCCAGGGTTCTACGCCGCGCGCGCTTTGGCGTAACAGAACAACAGTCAGTCTAGGCAGAAAACCGCAAATTGCAGGGTAATGACCAACGCCTGAGGGGTATCCGGAGTTCGCAACGCCTAGGATGATTCTGTAAACTTCGCCTGGGTGCTAGCCGCATAGGGCGGTGAGGCAGGTTAAAAGTTACGCCGGTCGGGCCGCCGCGCGCGAGTGACCTTGCCTATGCGAACAGTAGAATTGCCCCGTGCTCAGCAACTGGCCCAGCGAGCGTTTGCCAACCTGGAGCGCTTCCTCCATATCGAAGCGGTCAGTGGCGTCGTGCTGCTGATTAGCGCCATAGCCGCGTTAATCTGGGCCAACTCCCCAGCCGCTGCCAGCTACGAAGCCTTGTGGCACACCGCGGTGTCATTCGGCATTGGCTCGCACGTCGTCTCGCAGTCCCTGCATTTTTGGATCAACGATGGTTTGATGACCATTTTCTTCCTGGTTGTAGGCATGGAAATCCGCCGCGAGATCCATGAAGGGGCGTTGTCCAGCCTGCGCCAGGCGACCTTGCCGATGGCTGCAGCATTGGGTGGCGTTGCAGTCCCTGCGCTGCTCTACCTGGCATTCAACCATCAAGCACCGCAACACAACGGCTGGGCAGTGCCCACCGCCACTGACATTGCGTTTGCGGTGGGCGTGTTGGCACTGCTGGGCAAGTCGATACCATCGAACATCCGTGTGTTCCTGTTGGCCCTTGCGATCATCGACGACATCATAGCTGTCTTGATCATCGCGTTCTTTTACTCGGGCGGGTTGGATTACTCAGGTTTCGCAGTGGCTGGAGTAGGGCTGGCAATGGTCATCGGCCTGCAAAAAATAGGGGTCGGGTCAGCCTATGCCTATATTCTTCCAGGCGCGGTGACCTGGGGCGGGATACTGATGACGGGGGCTCACCCGACGCTGGCCGGTGTGATTCTCGGCATGATGACCCCCGTCGCCGCTATGCCAATGCGCGAGCGCCCACTGGATGCGATCGGACGCTTTACCGGGGAGCTGATTGGCAGCGCAAAGGCACCAGAGCAGGGCATCAACGAATTAATCGATCCACTCAAACGACTGCGTTTGGCTCAGCGCGAGCTTTTGCCGCCGGTAGTGCGGATACAAAATGCGCTGCACCCTTGGGTGGCGTACGCGATCATGCCGCTGTTTGCGCTGGCCAATGCGGGGGTCAACCTGCAGGGCATCGACTTGTCCAGCGATACGCCACATTGGGTGATGCTGGGTATCGGTATTGCATTAGTGGCGGGTAAACCACTCGGGGTGTTGAGCGTGAGCTGGCTGATGGTCCGTCTGGGGTGGTGCACATTGCCAGCGGGTGTCACTTGGACCGGCGTCACCCTGATCGGCTTGCTGGCCGGCATCGGCTTCACCATGTCGATCTTCATCGCCACATTGGCGTTTGCCGATGCCAGTCTGCTCGGCGCAGCAAAGGTAGGCGTGCTTTGCGGATCGGTAATTTCCGCCGTGCTGGGTATCGCCTGGGGAATCCTGAGCGTACGCCGAAATCATTCAGCCTGCGCGAAGACGCTCTGACGTTGCACGCGCCCACAGATCTGCTGTGACGCTGGACCTGCAGTGCAACAGGAGATGACAGATCGCTGTCATCTCCTCATGTATGTTCACCTGCTGTGCGTCATCGCCTTGAAAAGCACAGCAGGTGCGTGATTGAACTCAGTCCGGAGTCTGCTCCGCTGTGGCATCGGCGGCAGGGGCCGGGGCACTTGTTTTTGACTTCACACGATCCCGTCGGCCCTGGCTGCGTTGTCGCGAAGCTTGTTGCTTCGCGTGCAGCGCCTGTGCGGCGGTCACAATGCCGGATGCTTGCCCATTCAAGTCCAAGCGCGGTGCATTCTCCACCATGCTTGCCCAGTATCGAGCTCCCCGACACCAGGTCGAGATACCCAGTTTAAGCTGCTCGCGGGTTAACCCGAGCAGCTCCAGGTGTTGCTCGGCATCCTTGAAAATACCCTCCTTGAGCGGCACCTTCGGGGCCGGGTTGACAGGAAAGGCCAGTGGAAAATGCTTCTGTAATGGCCAGATCGCCGCCACCGCAGGATCCTGGGCACGAGGCTTCGCCTGCGGGGAAGGCTTGCGCTTGGGGTGTTTCGCGCTATCGGCCTTGACCTGTTGTTTTTCCGACCTTAGGCGGTCACGTAGCTCAGCTAGTTGTTCAAAACCCATCGTTCAGTTCACTGCTTCGAAGTTGATTGCGTGGCACAAGGATATTCCATATAGCGCTTGGGAGCAGCTCAAACAGGATGAATCGCCGCACTTTCTGTGAACCCGCCCTTACTGCTTCGGCGATTTCTCACCTGTCAGGGACGTTGTACCGTTGGCGGTCCAGCTCACGCTCAAGCGCTTCCCCCTGTGCCGCGCAAACAGTTCTTGCGGCGGTTTTACGTTCAGCTTCGGGTAGACATGCCGGCGGCGCACCGGTCGTACCTCGTTGGCGAAAGGCAGCAACCGGCCAGAAGCAGTCATTCAATGCGCTACAACAACAGGCGCGATTCAGTGTCAACGCGCCCAGGCAGCAAGACTATTAGCCTGCTCATTTGCCTTGCTCTTGAAAAACTCCCTGAGGTGTTCAATGAAAAAGGACACTTTCGCAGATAAATTTAGACGCTCCAAGTAAACGGCATAGATGTCCGCCGGAGGCGTTTCATAGTCCGCTAACACCTCTTCAAGCCTGCCGGATCGTAAATGATCAGCTAGGTTCCACTCTGCACGCATCAGTATCCCATGCCCCTCCAAGGCCCAATTCAAAGCGACCTCACCGTCATTGGTACTCAAGCCACCATGAACCTTTATGGACTCAATTTGCCTACCCCGACTCAATCGCCAAGTGCCAAATGCCGCATCGTTTTGCCGCAACACTATGCAGTTATGCCTCATGAGATCACGTGGAGACTCCGGTCTGCCGAAGGTGTCGAGATAGCCCGGTGTGGCACAGAGACGTCGGCGGTTGGTGGCAATCTTTCGAGCAATCAGTCTGGAGTCCGGTAGCTCACCGAACCGAATAGCCACATCGATCGCGTCATCAGGAAGGTGGATTGGACGGTCGCTCACGTGCAGCTGGACTTGCACCTCAGGGTAACGCTTAGCGAAGGATGAGATGGCCGGCCCCACATGGGTACGCCCAAAACCAAGAGGCGCATTCACACGCAGCAAACCCTTCGGTTCAGCGCGGCTGCTTGATACCTGGCGCTCCATCTCCTCAATCTCCTCGAGTATCCGCTTGGCATTAACCAGATAGGTCTCACCTTCTGCCGTGAGGCTGATGCGGCGTGTCGTCCGATTAAGCAAGCGCACCCCAAGGCGCTTTTCCAATTGCGCAAGACGCTTCGTCACTGCAGGCGGAGTGAGGTTCAGCTCGCGAGCGGTGGCCGCCAGGCTGCCCGCCCCGACCAGTTGACTGAAGAAAGCAAGCTCAGACACTGGGTTCATAGTTAACTCCAGGTAAACAATGAGTTTAATTTCATTGTATTACAGCATTCTGAAAAAACCATTACCTTAGGCCTGCGGTGATTAACCACAAAGAATCTGGGCTATTAGCTGCGAGCCTGTGAGGAGGATTGCCTCCCGCAACGTAGCCCAGTCGCCACATACATCCGACTCACAACAATAATTCGGAGACGGCAATGGCCAAGCGATTGGTAGGTAAGTTGTACGTGCAGGTTCTGATCGGGGTTTCGATCGGCATCCTGCTAGGCGTGTTCTGGCCGCAGGTCGGCGTGGACATGAAGCCGCTGGGTGATGCGTTTATCAAGCTGATCAAGATGGTGTTCGCGCCCATCATATTCGCGACGGTGGTGCTGGGCATCGCCAAAATGGAAAACATGAAAGAGTTGGGCCGGGTAGGTGCGCGCGCCCTGATCTACTTCGAGGTACTGTCAACTTTCGCTCTCGTTCTGGGCCTGATTGTCGTCAACCTGGTGCAACCGGGACAGGGGATGAACATCGATCCTGCGACCCTGGACACCCAAGCGATTTCCACTTACACCTCGGCCGCAGCCACCGGCACGGGTGGTTTCACCGACTTCCTACTCCATCTGATCCCGGGCAGCGTAGTCGACGCATTCGCCAAGAATGAGATCCTGCAGATCCTGCTTTTCTCTTCTTTGCTGGGCATTGCCCTGGCCAATCTCGGCGAACGCGGCAAGCCGGTCGTCGACGTGCTGGAGGCCTTCTCCCACGGCATGTTCTACATCGTTGGCTTGGTCATGCGCGTCGCGCCGTTGGCAGCCTGTGGCGCAATGGCGTTCACCGTAGGCAAGTACGGCTTGGGCTCAATCGCGTCGCTGGGCAAACTGATGGCGACCATGTACCTGACTTGCTTCCTGTTCGTGGTGATCATCCTGGGCAGCATCGCGCGGATGTCGGGCTTCAGCTTGTGGAAGTTCCTCAAGTACCTGCGCGAAGAACTGTTCACCGTGCTTGGCACCAGTTCATCTGAGTCGGTGGTGCCTCAAATGATGAACAAGCTGGAAAGGGTTGGGGTGTCTAAGCCAGTCGTCGGCCTGGTTATCCCATCCGGCCTCACCTTCAATCCTGACGGCCAGTGCATCTATTACACCATGGCCGCGATCTTCATCGCCCAGGCCACCAACACCCCGCTGTCCCTGATGGATCAACTGATCGTACTCGGCGTACTGCTGCTCACCTCGAAGGGGTCGGCAGGTGTAACTGGCTCAGGCTTCATCACGCTCGCCGCGACCTTGGCAACCATGGACAACATTCCGGTAGCCGGCATGGTGCTGCTGCTCGGCGTCGATCGTTTCATGTCTGAGGCTCGCGCCATCACCAACACCATCGGCAACGCGGTCGGAACGATGGCCATCGCGAAGTGGGTTGGTGCACTTGATAGCGACCGGATGAACCAGGTTCTTGATGGCAAGGCCTGCGCAGAACCAGAGAAAGAAGCGTTACAGGGGGCGGCTTCAGAAACTGCCGTCAGCCCTGAAAAAAAACACCTTGTGATGCACTGAGGAAATAACCGTGGATACCCTAGATAAAGAAACAGCCGTCTCATCGCTGACCGACACGTTGGCCAAGTTCACTGCCTACATTGGCAAACGCCTGCCCAAAGACGTCAAGGAAAAAACGGCCAAGCTGCGTGCAGCGGAAACCAATCCACTGGCCATTGCAGTGTACGATTCGATGGCCGACAACCAGGAATACGCCGACAAGCTCAACCGCCCCAGCTGCCAAGACACCGGCGTGATCCAGTATTTCATCTCGGCCGGCGCGCGTTTCCCGCTGCTCGGTGAAATGGAAGGCATCCTCGAAAATGCTACTAAGGAAGCCACCATTCACGGGCCCCTGCGCCATAACGCAGTGGAAACCTTCATCGAGAAGAATACTGGCACCAACACCGGCTCAAAGATCCCTTGGCTGGACTGGGAAATCATCCCCGATGCCGACTACGCCATCGTCGACGTGTACATGGCCGGTGGCGGTTGCACATTGCCGGGTTCGGCCAAGGTACTGATGCCAGGCCAAGGTTATGAAGGGGTGACTGAGTTTGTCTTCGATGTAATCACCTCCCGTGGTGTAAACGCCTGTCCACCTTTGCTGGTAGGTGTGGGGGTCTCCACCTCGGTGGAAACCGCAGCACGCCTGTCGAAGAAGGCCATTCTGCGCGAAGTGGACTCCAGCCACCCGAACGAAAGCGCGGCGATGATGGAGAAGCTGTTGGAAGAAGGCCTCAACGAAATCGGCATTGGCCCCCAGGGCCTCACCGGCAATAGCAGCGTGATGGGCGTGAACATCGAGTCTTCGGCCCGTCACCCCTCGACCATTGGCGTGGCAGTGTCCACCGGTTGCTGGGCGCACCGCCGCGGCAAGATCCGCATCAACGCCGACCTGAGCTATGACATCCTCTCCCATGAAGGGGTAGTACTGTGAAAAAGATCATCAATACCCCAATCAGCGATGAAGATCTGGCCAACCTCAACGTCGGCGACGTGGTTTACCTTACCGGCCAACTGGTGACCTGCCGTGACGTTGCCCACCGCCGGCTCATCGAACTGGGCCGCGAGCTACCGGTCGATCTGCGTGGCGGCGCTATTTTCCACGCCGGCCCTATCGTCAAGAAGAAAGAGGATGGCAGCTTCGAGATGGTGTCCATCGGCCCGACCACCAGCATGCGCATGGAAAAATTCGAGAAACAGTTCATCGAGCAGACCGGTGTCAAGCTGATCGTAGGCAAGGGCGGCATGGGGCCAGAGACCACCACCGGGTGCCTGGAGAACAAAGCTGTACATGCAGTGTTCCCCGGTGGTTGCGCAGTCCTGGCCGCCACCCAGGTCGAGGAAATCGAGCGTGCTGAATGGCAGGATTTGGGCATGCCGGAAACGCTGTGGGTCAACCGAGTGCGTGAGTTCGGGCCTCTGATCATTTCCATCGACACCAAGGGCAACAACCTGTTCGAGCAGAACAAGGCGCGCTTCAACGAACGCAAAGGTGCGGTCATCGAAAAGATCAATAGCCAAGTTCGTTTCATCAAGTGACGCGCATGGGGCAGTTTAGCGAACACACCTAAACTGCCCATCGCTCAGCCTAAGTACGGCTCTTATCGACAACTTCGAACATTCAACAAAGCGCCTGGCACGGCCTCAATTAACGCCTCATTAGATAATTTAAGAGATCGCCATGCGAAACCGTTCCCACCATGACTTACGTAAGTATGGACATGTTTCGTCCTCCACAGGGTGGCCCGCCCACCTTCCCAACGAAATTCACTGAGCTCTCCGGGCCGTTATTTCGCCATTCAAAAATCGATGAACGTGAAGATCGCATTGAATATCAGGGCCGCGACGAAACCCAGAGGTGCGGCACGGAAGAGCAACTGCGGAAACAACGAGGAGCGACTTTGTTCCGTCGGGCAGGAGCCAAGTATTAAGCTGCCGCCTGAGGAGAATGGCGAAATAGAAGTGGCCTGTGCGCCGACCACGATGGCCACGAACAGGAGCATCGGGTCTATCCCGAGCGCGGCGGCGATTGGCGGTGCCATCGGGAATAGCGCCGGAGTGACGACGCCCAGGGTGCTGGAGAACAGCGACATGCACGCCGCGACGATGCCGAAGACGATCGGCACCAGGATCGGCGGGATGCTGCTGCCCATCCACGCGGCCAGCAGGTCAATGGTCCCGGCCTTGATCGCGACCGAGATGAGCATGCCCACCCCACAGATCATGATCAACGTCGCCCAGGGTACCGAGGCCAGGACCTTCCGTTCATCACCCAGCTTGAGCAGCAGCGCGATGACCGAAAACAGGCTCGCGATCAAGCCAATATCGATCTTGGCGTTAATGAAACGTACTGTCGCGTTATCGGGGAAGGCGATCTGGGCGATAGGTGCCGCGAGAACGATGACCATCATCGTCAGTGTCAGCCAAAGCGTGATTTTCTGTTCGCGGTCCAGCGGCGTAGGTGCGGTGGCTACGTAGGCAGAGGCCTTCATCGCCTTGCCATGCCCGGAAAGGAATACCAACACCGAAATCACCAGTAACGGAATCACCAGCGTACTGACGAAGATTGCCGCCGCGTTGATGAAGGCATCATTCTCTGCAATGCCGGCGTTGACCATCAAGCCCCGAAAGATAATGCCGCTCTGGCTGGAGACGAAGTTGGCTCCGCTCAGGGCGCCATAGTTTACCGCCATGCCGCCGATGATCAGGCTCATGCCGGTGCGTTCGCATAGCAAAAGGGTAATCGGCGCCATGAAGGCAAGAACCGTATAGTAGCCAGCGCCCATTGCCGAAATGACCGTAGCGGTGAAGAAAACCGCGAAGGGAAGCAGTTGCGGCATCGTTCGGCAGCGGTAAATCAAGTGTTCGGCCAGCTTTTCCAGTGTGCCGTTAACCGTAGCGAAGCTATAAAAAAGGCAAACAGCGAAAATGATGAAGAAGATTTTCAGCGGCCACATGCTGATGACTTCGGCGGGGCTCAGGCCCATCCCGAAACATCCAATCAGGTAGGCAAAAGCAATTGCGAAGAGACCGATGTTGATCTTGGTCTTGTAGCCAAGGGCGACGGCAACCACGATTGCCGCCACGACGAGCAAGCTCATCATAAGGAACGTCCTATTGTTGTTATGGGGCGGTTAACGCGAAACGTCGAAGCTGAACAGCTTCGCCGGGTTATCCCGCAATACTCGAGTGCGTTCGCTGGGTTCCGGGAGCAACGCTTCGAAGAAGGCAACCTGCCGGTCGTAGTCGGTCTGGTCTTCGAACTGGGTGTTGGGCCAGTCACTGCCCCAAAGGAATCGCGCAATGCCACCGCTAGACTCGCGCAGCTGAGCCAGAACAAGCCGTGCCTGGGCAAGGTTGAACTGGCTGCGGTAGGGCGCCGAGAGTTTGAGCCATACGCGTTCGTCGGCGAGTAAGGTCAGAAATGCCTTGTGGGTGGGCTTCTCGATTTCGATGCCGCCAGTGGGGAGGCCAAAATGATCGATCACCACTTCGACGCCACACGCCAAAATGTCTGGCACGATCAGTGCCACATCATGGATTGCGCGCTGAATTTCGACGTGCCAGCCTCGCCGGGCCAGCCGCTTGAACAGGCCGGTCCAGGCGGGGCCTGTATAGTCGGCTAATGCCTTACCGACCAGATTGAGGCGAATACCTACCACGCCCGCCTCGGCAAGTTCGTCCAGTTGCACTTCACTGATCTGGGTGTCAACCACTGCCACGGCACGTAGCCGCTTTGGATATCGGCTTAGAGCGTCCAGCAAGTAATGGTTATCGGTGCCCAGAAAACTCGGCTGGATCAGCACGCCATACGCCAGGCCATGACGATCAAGGTGCCCGAGGTAGTCTTCGACCAGCGCATCATAGCGAGGGCTGTAGCGTCGCTCGGGAGCCATCGGCAAATGCTGATGGAAGATGTGTGCGTGCGTGTCCACGCCGTGCAATCTGAGAGACAGAGAATGATCCATAAGCGAAACCCTGATTATTGTTGTCCTGACACGCCCGCTGCTGGCAATCAGGGCTGGAAGCGAGCCGAATCGTTACGTCGCCCGTAATTCATATAGATGACTGCATGACCATATCTTCAGCGCTTGGTATCTGTCAATTCACGCAACAGTGATAAAGTGAATTCGCCTCGGACAAGGATTGATCAATAAATGAACACCCCAACACTCGGATACGACGAGCGGCTGCCGCTGTATCAGCGCCTCAGAGAAGAAATGCTGGCGAAGATTTCTGCCGGCGAATGGACCCCGGGTGCCCCTATTCCCACCGAGGCAGAGCTGACTCGGCATTACGGCGTCGCCATCGGCACGGTGCGCAAGGCGGTGGATACGCTGGTCAACGAGGGGCTTCTGTTGCGCAGCCAGGGCCGAGGCACCTTTTTGCGGCGGCCTAATTTCGAGACTTCGCTGGCTCGTTTCTTTCGCCAAGTGAATGCAGGCGGCGGGCGAGAAACCCCCACCAGCCGTATCCTCTCCAAGACCCTCCAGACACCCTCGCAGGCAGTAACCGACGCGCTAAAGCTGAGCGAGGGTGAGCAGGTCGTGCACATGGAGCGCCTGCGAATGGTCGAAGGCCGCGTGTTGTTTCACGAGGATATCTGGCTATCCGCCAGCCGCTTCGGTGACTTGCTGGAAATCGACTCGGCGAGCTTCGGTGAACTGCTCTATCCGCTTTATGAAAAGCAGTGCGGGCAATGCATCGCCTCGGCCAAGGAAACCCTCACAGTTGGCGCGGCCGACAGGTCCATGGCTGACATGCTGTCAATCGAGATCGGTGCACCGATGGTCAGCATCGAACGCACGGCAATGGGCTATGACCGATCCCCACTGGAATACCGCCTTTCCCGCGCTGCGGCCGATGGCTTCAGGTATCAGATCGAGATTTCCTGAGGTTTATGCGCCGACGCCATCGATTGATAGGGGATTGAGTACGCGGCGCGAGGTATTTCCCATCCTGGAGAACGAAGCGAATGCGGCTCCGTCCCCTTGGGCAGGCTACCTTTCTGAATTCACCTTACGGCATGAGGCTGAAGGCTTAATTCGCCATCACTTCGTCCAGTGCCTGCTCTAGGATGCTGACCGTGCGCTCGATATTGTGTAGTTTTTCGAGCCCGAACAGACCGATGCGGAAGGTTTGGAAGTCGGCCGGCTCGTCGCATTGCAGCGGCACGCCGGCGGCTATCTGCAGGCCGTGAGCGGCAAACTTCTTGCCGCTCTTGATGTCGGCATCATCGGTGTAGCTGACCACGACGCCTGGGGCCTGGAAGCCGGCTGCGGCCACGCTCTTGAAACCTTTACCGGTCAACATGGCGCGCACCCGATCACCCAGCGCCTGTTGTTCGCCGCGGACCTTGTCGAAACCGTAGGCTTGCATCTCGTTCATCACGTCGTTGAATCGGGCGAGCGAATCGCTGGGCATGGTCGCATGGTAGGCGTGTCCGCCTTGTTCGTAGGCCTGCATGATCTGCAGCCACTTTTTCAGGTCGCAGGCAAAGCTGCTGCTCTGCGTGTGCTCGATGCGCTCGAGGGCCAACGCGCTGAGCATCACCAGGGCACAGCAAGGGGAGGCGCTCCAGCCTTTCTGCGGTGCGCTGATCAGCAGGTCGACTGCGCACTTGTGCATATCAACCCAAAGCGTGCCAGAGGCGATGCAGTCCAGCACGAACAGGCCACCCACCGCATGTACGGCGTCGCCGACGGCCCGCAGGTACTCGTCGGGCAGGATGATCCCTGACGAGGTTTCAACGTGGGGGGCGAAGACAATCTGCGGCTTGTGCGCCTCAATGGCCGCCAGCACTGCCTCCAGCGGCGGGGGCGCGTAGGCAGCCTGGCGCCCGGTGTCGACCGGTCGGGCTTTCAACACCGTGGTGGCCGCCGGGATGTTGCCCGTATCAAGGATTTGGCTCCAGCGATAACTGAACCAGCCATTGCGTATCACCAGGCATTGCTGGCCGGTGGCAAACTGTCGCGCTACCGACTCCATGCCGAATGTACCGCTCCCTGGGACCACCGCAACAGCCTGGGCGTTATAGACCTGTTTCAGGGTTTTGGAAATGTTCTTCATCACGCCCTGAAATGTCTGTGACATGTGATTGAGCGAGCGGTCGGTATAGACCACCGAGTACTCGACCAGCCCCTCAGGGTCAATACTGGGATAAAGCCTCGACATGGGGTGACTCCTTTGGCAGAGATGTCAGTGGTATCGACCCTGCCTTAAGCCTTGGCAAATGACAAGACTTGACGCCTTACCCGAATGGCCCACTACTGATCGAGCTGATCGTTCAGACCGCCCGACATCAATGATGATCGAACGTCAGCCTTCGAACTGATGGTAAACCTTGGCGATGACTTGCCATGTGCCGGCGATGCGGATCAACGTCAGATAGTCGTTGTAGTCGGCGCCGATGGCGTCGTTTTCCATGTCCACACGCACGACGGCGGTCGTTGGGGTAATCGCCAGCACATCCAGGCGAGTGGTGATATCCGGGGCGTTGCCGTGCTTTCTGACGAAGCCGAACAAGTTGGAGATCGGGCCTCCTAGCAGCTCGCCGTTGGTGAAACCATACATGACGGCATCCTTGTGGAAGGCCTGCGCCAACCCTTCAGCGTTGCCGATGCGCAGGCTATCGACATAGTGCTGAGCCACGGCGATAACGGCGTCATATTCGGCCGTGGCAACGGTCTTGATGTTTTTGCTCATGATTAGCTATCCAGGTGCTGAGAGACGCATGATGCGTCGAAAGACTGCCCGGTTTCGGGGGACACCGGGAGCCGGAAGCGCGCAGTTCAGGGCGCGATGTGGGGGTGGTAGATCTGCTTCAGTAGTTGCCATTCGGCCAGTCGGTGTAGCCCTTGGCCCCACCGCCGTAATAGCTCTCTCTGGGAGCGGTGCTCAGTTCTGCTCCATGGCGAAGGCGTTCAACCAGGTCTGGGTTGGAGATAAACAAGCGGCCGAAGGCCACTGCATCGATCCTGTTCTGAGCGCGGCGCTCGATGGCCATTTCCAGGTCGTAGTTGTTGTTACCGATATAGGGTCCTGCGAACAGGCCGCTGAGGGCATCCATATCAACGCCCGCAGGGATGTCGCGGCTAGTCGCAGTGGCGCCTTCCACGAAATGCATGTAGGCCAGGTCGAGCTTGTTCAGCTCGGGCACCAAGTAACCGAACAGGCCCATGACGTTGCTGTCGGGAGGTGTGTTACCGGCGTCCGGGGTCACCGGTGACAGTCGGATGCCGACCCGGTCGCTCCCCCAGATCTCGATCACCGCGCGGGTGACTTCAAGGGTGAGGCGTGCTCGATTTTCGATCGAGCCACCGTACAGGTCGGTGCGCTGATTGGTAGAGTCACGCAGAAACTGATCGAGCAGGTAGCTGTTGGCAGAATGCACTTCCACGCCATCGAACCCCGCGTGCATGGCGTTTCTCGCGGCAACTCGGTATTGCTCGATAACACCGGCTATCTCGTCAGTTTCCAGCGCGCGCGGTGTGGACACTGGCACGAAACCGTCGACCGTGTAGGTATTGCCCTCGGCCCGGATCGCAGAGGGGGCTACCGGTGCCTGGCCGTCAGGCTGCAGTTCGACGCTTGAGAAGCGGCCGACATGCCACAGTTGCAACACGATCTTGCCGCCTTTGGCATGTACAGCTTCGGTGACTTTCTTCCAGCCAGCCGTCTGGTCTGCGCTCCAGATACCGGGCGTCGCAGCGTAGCCACGGCCTTGGGCGCTGATGTTGGTCGCCTCGGCGATGATCAGGCCAGCGGAGGTGCGCTGAGCGTAGTAGGTAGCATGCAGTTCATTGGGTACGCCATCCTCGGCGTAACGGCTGCGCGTCACGGGTGCCATGACGATACGGTTGGAGAGTTCAATGGCACCCATTCGGGTGGGTTCGAACAAGTCAGTACGGGTACTGTTATCAGTCATGAGTGGTTCCATCAAATTCATCTAAGTAGACCAGTCGTCTACTTTTTGGTTAAAAAAAAGCCGCTCAACCGAGCAGGCTTTTCGTCATGGCCAGCGCTGATTGAAAGGGTTGGGTAGAGCGGTTCACCTTTGCCATCAACGATGCGCCCAACCACAGTTGATACAGCGACTCGGCCAGCGCCTTGCTGTCTTTGGTAACGATGCTGCCATCATCAATGCCGCGCTCGATGCTATCGCTGATAAGCCTGATGATGCGGGACGTGCCTTTGTCCAGCACGTGGCGCATGACTTCAGAAAGGTCGCAGACTTCAGCGCCGAGCTTGACCACCAGGCATTTGTTATCCACGGCCTCGTCATACTGGGTTTCGCTCCAGTACTGGAAGTACTTCAGAAGACTTTGCGCACCATTCGCCTGCTGCTTGAGGATCGGCTCGATACGGGACAGGTACTCGTCGAAGTAAACGTCGAGTAATGCCTGGCCAAATTCTTCCTTGGACTTGAAGTAGTGGTAGAACGAGCCCTTGGGTACTCCGGCCGTGCTCAACACCTCGTTGAGACCGACAGCCGTGTAGCCTTTGTGGGTCATAAGTGCCCTGGCAACATCGAGGATGTGCTCACGCATTTCGTTGGCTGGTTTCTTCATGATGAGCGAAGCCTAACCCAGATTAGACCAGTCGTCTACTTTGGTGGGCGACCAGGTTGAACGTTGCGAGTTTGATCGGGCCTTGGAACGCCTGGAGGGACGATAACCTTCATTCAACGCAGCGCGATCGACAGGAACGAGTCGATGACCTGGCTGCTGCTCCGCTCGGCCAGGTAATACAGATACGTTTCAGTAAATACCACATCGCCAGCGATGCGGATGACTTTCAGGCAGGGGGCGCCAATGTATTCCGCCTCCGACACCGCGCCGATGCCGAGCTTGCGGATGACCGCTTCGCGCAGCGCCTCGCGGCTGCCGATTTCCATGGCCACCCGCGGGCTGACGTCAGCCTCGTGCAAGGCCCGTTCCAGTGCCAGGCGGGTAGTCGAGCCGTGCTCGCGACGGAGCAGCGGCTGCCCCTGCAAGGCTTGCAGGGACACTTCGTCATACCTGGCGAAGGGGTGTTCGACATGGACGAACAAGATGACCGGATGGCGCGCGTAGCGTTGGGCGACAAATGCCGGGTTTTCCGGCCGCCCGGCGAGTACACCGATGTCGCTCACGTAGTTTTCCAGATCGGCCAGCACCGAGGCCGAGTTGCCGACACGGATGGAGACATCGATTTGCGGATAGCGGGCTTGGTAGCGGTCAACCATTTCGATCACATGGAACGGGCCAACCGCGCCAATGCGCAGTTGCCCGCGGTTGAGCTTGCCGGCGTCACGCAGCAGGTTGGTGGCTTCGGCATCGAGCAGCGCCAGTTGGCCTGCGATCGGCAAAAGTGCACGGCCCACGGTGGTCAGTTCGATACGGCGCCCGCGCCGGTGGAACAGTTCGACATTGAATTCGCGCTCCAGGGCCTGGACCTGGTTGGTAGCCGTCGGCTGGCTGACGCCGATGGCCCTGGCCCCGGCGCTGAAGCTGGCATGGCGGGCGACGGCAAGAAAAGTACGCAGGCGTGCAGAAGACATCCATAGATCCTTTGAATGGAAAGGGGTCAAAAACCATATTGAATTGATGCGGTGACTGTCACATGACAGCCCTAGCTTTGGCCTCACCAAAAACAACCCTGCGGTGACGCCATGATTTCCCTTGCCAGCCTGCGCCGTTCTGCCCGCTTTATCCTGCTGCCCCTGATGTTTACTCCGGCAGTGCAGGCCCAACAGACCCTGACCGTCGGCCTGATACCTTCCGAGGACTCTCAGGCAATGATCAAGAGCAGCCAGTTGGTGCTCGACCAGCTTGAGCAGCGTCTAGGCATGCCGGTCAAACCTTTCGTGGCCACCGATTACAACGGCGTGATCGAAGCCCTACGTGCCGGCAAGCTGGATGTGGCCTACCTGGGGCCGTTCTCGTACGTGCTGGCCAAACAGATGGCTGATGCCGAGGCGTTTGCCGTGGCCGTGACCCGCAAGACCAGCAGCAGCGCCTACCACAGCCTGATCATCGCCCGTAACGACAGTGGCATTCGCAGCCTGCAAGACCTGCAGGGGAAGACCTTCGCCTTCGTCGACCCCAGCTCGGCTTCCGGGCACCTGTTTCCCAAGGCGGGCCTGGAACAGGCTGGCCACGATCCGAAGACCCTTTTCTCGCGGGTGATCTTCTCTGGATCCCACGACGCGAGCATCCTCGCCGTGGAAAACCGCAAAGTGGACGCCGCAGCGGTGGCCGATCGCATCCTCGCCAGCGCGGTGCACAACGGGCAGGTCAAACAGCAGGACTTCCATGTGGTGTGGACCTCGCCGGACATTCCCGAATCGCCGATGGTCTGGCGCAAAGGCCTTGACCCTGAGTTGCAAGCCAAGCTGCGCAGTGCATTCGCCGCGATCAAGGATGTGCCCTGGGGCGACCAGGGCATGCTCGACGGTTTTCAGCCCACCAGCGACGCGGCTTATGACGTTGTTCGCGATACCGCCACGGTGCTCGATCTTGACCTGCGGAGGCTGAAATGATCCGCATCCAGCAATTAAACAAGGGCTATGCCGATAACCCGGTGCTGCGTGGCATCGACCTGCAGGTCCAGGCCGGCGAGTTCCTGGTCATCCTCGGTCAGTCCGGTGCCGGAAAATCCACCTTGCTGCGCTGCATCAACCGCCTGGCACACGCCGACAGTGGTGTGCTGGAAGTCGGCGGGGTGGACGCCATGCAGGCTTCCCAGCAGCGCGAACTTCGCCGGCGGGTAGCGATGATTTTCCAGCACCACAACGTGGTGCCGCGCCTCTCGGTGCTGAAAAACGTGCTGACCGGGCGTCTAGCGTACTGCAGCACCCTGGCCTCGCTGCTGCAGCTGTTCCGACGAGAGGACGTAGCCCTGGCCCATGATTGTTTGGGCCGCGTCGAACTGAGCGACAAGGCCAGCGCGCGCGCCGATTCGCTGTCTGGCGGACAACTGCAGCGGGTCGGCATCGCCCGGGCACTGGCCCAGCGCCCCGATGTGATCCTGGCTGACGAACCCGTGGCCAGCCTAGACCCGAAAACGGCACACCTGGTGATGCGCTATCTGCGCGAGGCGACCCGCACCCTCGGCATCACGGTGGTGTGCAACCTGCACCAAGTGGATCTGGCACGGGCCTTCGGCGACCGTATCGTCGGCTTGGCCAGTGGCCGCCTGGTATTTGATGGTCCGGCGCAGGCCTTGGATGACGCTGCGCTGCAGCGTATTTACCACAGTGCCGCGCCTCGCCAGCCAGGCGATACCCCGCTTGCTGAAAATCTTCCCATCGCTAGTGGCACGAGGGCCAGAACATGAATCCACGTACTCACCAATGGCTGGTGCGCACGCCGGCCACATCACGCGGCTGGCTGGGCAGCGCTGCATTGCTGGTGTTAGTCCTGTGCATCCTGCATTTGAGCGCCGAGGGGGCGCAGTTGAGCTGGACCGAGCTGGCCAGCGGCCTGCCACAGATTGGCGACTTTCTCGGCCGCTCGCTGCCGCCAGACCTGAGCATCCTGCCAAGCCTCTGGCACCCAGCGCTGGAAACCCTGCAGATCGCGCTGTGGGGCACTTTGCTGGGGATTGTCGGCGCCATCCCGCTGGGCTTGCTTGCCGCGCGCAATCTGCACAACAAGCGTTGGCTGTATCAGGCTACTCGGCAACTGCTCAATGTGATTCGTAGCATCAACGAACTGATCCTGGCGCTGGTGTTCGTTTCGGCAGTCGGTCTGGGCCCGTTCCCTGGCGTGCTCGCTTTGGCGCTGCACGGTGTGGGCATGCTTGGCAAATTTTTCGCCGAGAGCATCGAGGAAATCGACCAAGGTCCGATCGAGGCCTTGCAGGCAACCGGCGCTCGGCCGCTGCAGGTAATTATCTTCGGTGTGTTACCGCAGGTCATCACTGCCTGGATTGCCGTGGTGCTCTACCGCTTCGAGGTCAACCTGCGTTCGGCGACCGTGCTGGGCATGGTCGGTGCGGGTGGCCTTGGGTTCGAGCTGGTCAGCAGCTTGAAGCTATTCAAGTACCAAGAAACTGCGACTTGCATCCTGCTGATCACCCTGATGGTGGTACTGGCGGACCTGCTTTCCAGCCGGCTCCGCGAAGCCATTCAGGGCTCGGCCCGTCACTGATCCTGTTACCCGGCCTTGCCTTCTGCGCCCTTCGCTTGCGCAGGGGCGGGGCTTGCCTGGAGAAACCGCGATGCCTGCTGCCGCTGTTATCGGTCTCACCGATACCTGCCTGCATTTAAACGATTGGAACGAAAGCTGCCAGCCGACGAGCATGGCTGCACCTTCCAACAACAATAAGGAACTGTCCATGCCTGCCTGTTTCCATAATCCTGTCTCGACCGTCTTCGGCGCTGGCAGCCTGGAGCGGATCGCCGACCTGTGCCCGGGCAAGGTCGCCTTGGTGACCTTCCCCGAGGCCGTGCAATTGGGGCTGGTGGAGCGGGTGCGCGGCCTGCTCGGCGAGCGCCTGGTTTGTGTGATAGACAATGTGCAGCCGAACCCGGACGTGGCGTGGTTGCGCGAAGTCCACGAGCGTTTCTGGGCCGACCATGGCGATTGCGACAGCGTCTTCGCCTTGGGCGGTGGCAGCGCCATCGATACGGCCAAAGCGTTGATCGTAGGGACCGCCTCGGGGCACTTCGATGAACTGCTGGAGTTGTTGGCCAGTGGCAAGCCGTTCACCCCGGCTCGGTACAAACGGCTGATTGCCGCGCCCACCACGGCGGGTACCGGCAGCGAGGTCACGCCGTGGGCCACGCTGTGGGATGCCGGCCGGCAGAAGAAGTACTCCCTGCATTTGCCGTGCACCTGGCCTCAGGTGGCGTTGATCGACCCACAGCTGATGCTCAGCGTACCCGGCGCAGTGACGGTGTCTACCGGGCTGGATGCGTTGTCACATGCCCTGGAAGCGATCTGGAATCACAACGCTAATCCTATTTCGGACACCTTTGCAGTGTCGGCCATCGAGGACATCCTGGACTGCCTGCCACAGTTGCACCAGGACCTGGGCAACCCCGAGCTGCGCACGCGCATGGCCTTGGCCGCGCTGAAGGCCGGGATGGCGTTCTCCAACACCAAGACGGCCCTGGCCCATTCCATCTCGTATGAAATGACGCTGCGCCATGGGCTGCCCCATGGCATCGCCTGTTCGTTCACCCTGCCGATGGTCCTTGGCCTGGCCTGGGGCCGTGACGGCCAACGCGACCGTACCCTGCAGAAGGTTTTCGGCCCTGACCTTGACGCCGCCCAGCAGCGCCTGCGGGGTTTCTTGCATCGCTTGGGCGTGCGCACCGAGTTTGAAGACTACGGCGTGACAGCCGCCGAGGCCGAAGCGATGATCGATGACGCCATGCAGGGTCCACGCGGACGCAATTTCATCGGCTCCCAAGCCGCCTGACGCATCACGCTTTTCCTCCCGCACCGAACAAGAGTGCCGACTCGCCGCGCCCCCGTGCCGGCGGCAGCGAACAAAAGGAAACCGTCATGAACCGTGCACAAACACTGCCTGGCTCGATCCCGACTACCATGCCGTTCCGCCTGGCCCAGTGGCGCATGCTGCTGGCTGCCATGTTCTGCTACCTGTTTTTCTACACGGGTCGTCAGACCTTCGGTTTTGCCATCCCTGGCATCCAGGCCGAATTCGGCCTGAGCAAGGAGACGCTCGGTTGGGCCTCCAGCGCGATGTTGTGGATGTACGCGATAGGCCAGGCCATCAATGGCAACCTGGCCGACAAATTCGGCGGGCGGCGCATCATGACGCTGGGCGCAGTGCTGTCATGTGGCGCCAACTGGGTGACCAGCTTCGCTGGCGGCTTGCTGAGCCTGGTGCTGCCCTGGGGCGTCAACGGCTACTTCCAGGCACTGGGCTGGGCGCCGGGCAGTCGCCTGCTCTCGAACTGGTGGAGCGCCGCCGAGCGGGGCAGGGTCTACGGCTTCTATGTGTTTGCGGCCGGTTGTGCCTCGGTGCTGTCGTATGTCACCTCCGTGGTCATCCTCGATGTGTTGCACCTGGAGTGGCGCTGGATCTTCCGCCTGCCCGTGCTCTTGATGCTGGCAGGAGGCATCGTCTTCTACCTGGTGGCCCGGGAGCGGCCGCAGGACATGGGTTACCCGGCGCTGGACAACACCGGCGTGGCCAATGCCCAGGACCGCAGCAGCGAGGCCACGCAGACGGACCAAGAGACCTCGCGGCAACGCTACCTGGCGGTGCTGAAGAACCCGCGCTTGTTGGTGGCTGCGGTTTCCCTCGGCTTTCAGAACGCCGCTCGCTACGGCTTGATCGTCTGGGTCCCGGTGCACTTCCTCGGTGCCAACTGGCAGAAGGGCGACAGTTTCATCGACCCCAAGTGGATCACCATCGCCTTGCCCGTGGGTATGGCGGTCGGAGCACTTAGCAACGGCTGGGTCTCGGACAAGCTGTTCGGCAGCAAGCGGTACCTGGCGATCATGCTCTACATGGTGCTGGGCGCACTCACCAGCTTGTGGATGTGGAGCCTTCCGGCGCACAGCGCAGTAGGCCTGCTAGCGTTGTTCCTGTGCGGCTTCTTCGTCTATGGGCCGGCATCGAGTTTCTGGGCACTGTGCCCGGACCTGGTAGGTGCCCGCCGCGCCGGTACTGCGACCGGCATCATGAATTTCTCATCGTATCTCTTCGCCGGGCTGGCTGAGCCGTTGATCGGTCGTATGCTCGATACAACGGGCAATACGTCGCTGATTTTCATCGTGGTCACCACGGCTTGTGCCTGCAGCGCCCTGGTTGCGCTGTTCGTACGCCGTTGAGGGCGCCGCTATGCTTTCAGCTTGCAGCTGTTTCTTGATCGAGAGAAGCCATGTACCAGTACCACAAGTGGTTGCGGTCCTTTCATGCAGTCGCCAGCACAGGCAGCTTTACCCAGGCGGCGCAGTTGCTGAGTATCGGCCAGCCCACCATCAGCGAGCAGGTGAGCGGGCTGGAGAAGCGGTTTTCGGTGGAGTTGTTCCATCGCCGCGGCCGCTTCATCGAACTGAGCACAGCTGGCCGCCAGCTGTACGACATCACCCAGGGTCTGTTCGGCCAGGAAGACGAGGCATTGCAACTGCTGCAGAGCTTCCACCAGCGCAAGCAGGGCATGCTGCGGATCGGCGCGGTATCACCTCCCATCGCCATGAGCCTGACCTACGAACTGATGCAGCATTATCCGCAGATCGAGCTGGAAACCTCGTTCAGCAGCGAGGCCGGGACATTGGAGCGGCTGTACAAAGATCGGAAGAGCACACG
>NZ_JANIAG010000054.1:0-31594 GCF_028682155.1 Pseudomonas sp. 39004 | reverse complement strand
ACTTCAAGCAGGGGCGCTGGTTCGACTTTTATGCCGCCAATATCCAGCGCACCTATGGCAAGCCTTGCCCACCCAGCGTCGAGGGCCAGCCGGCAGCCGATTGCCCACCGCAGGTGCTGGATGCCACGCGCTGGCAGGCGCACGCGCTCGATCGCCTGCAAGCCTGGGGTTTCAATACCCTGGGTAACTGGAGCGACCCTGGCCTGGGCCAGGCCAAGCGCATGCCCTATACCTTGCCGCTGTCGATCGTTGGTGACTATGCCAGTATCAGCACCGGCATGGACTGGTGGGGCAGCATGCCCGACCCCTTCGACCCTCGCTTTGCCATGGCTACGGAACGTGCTGTCGCCATCGCTGCCCGGGACCACCGCGATGACCCCTGGCTGATCGGCTACTTCGCCGACAACGAACTGGCCTGGGCCGCACCGGGCAATGACCCCAAGGCGCGCTACGGGCTGGCCTATGGCACCTTGCGCCTGACCACCGATGTGCCCGCCAAGCGCGCCTTCCTCAAGCAGCTGCGTGACAAGTACCGCAACCAGGAGGGGCTGTCCAAGGCCTGGGGGATCGAACTGTCCGCTTGGGAGCTGATGGAAGACCCAGGGTTCGAGGCGCCTTTGCCCAGCCCCGAGCACCCGGAGATCGAGCGGGACTACCAGCACTTCCAGCAGGTGTTCGCCGAGACCTACTTCAAGACCATCGCCGACTCGCTGAAGTGGCATGCGCCCAACCACCTGTTGCTTGGCGGCCGTTTTGCGCTCAGCACACCGGAGGCGGTCAAGGCCTGCGCCGAGTTCTGCGATGTGCTGAGCTTCAACTTCTATACCCTCAAGCCCGAGGACGGTTACGACTTCGCTCGCCTGGCCGAGCTGGACAAGCCGGTGCTGGTGTCCGAGTTCCAGTTCGGTTCCCGCGACCGCGGGCCATTCTGGCCGGGGCCTCTGGAGGTGGCGCGTGAAGAGGACCGAGGGCCGGCCTATGGCAACTTCCTCAAGGCCGCGTTGGCGCAGCCGATGATCGTCGGCGCGCACTGGTTCCAATACCAGGACCAACCGGCCAGTGGGCGGTTGCTCGATGGCGAAAACGGCCACCTGGGGCTGGTGGCGATCACCGATGTGCCCTATCCGGGGTTCGTGGAGGCCGTACGCAAAAGCAACCAGCAGGCCATTGGTCAGTTGCGCACGCAGCTGGCCAAGCCGCTCCCCTGAGCCATCGGGGCCGTCAAACGGCCCCTTTGCTGGCGACCATCGAGCCTAAGCCAGTTTGCAAAACCGCCAACTACTGAAACAATGCACGCCATTTTCAGACGGTCGTACGGAGAACAGCGGGTGCAGATCCAGGGTCACTATGAGCTGAAGTTCGAGGCGGTGCGTGATGCCTTCGCCGAGTTGTTCGATGATCCCCAGGAGCGTGGTGCGGCGCTGTGCATCCAGGTGGGCGGCGAGACCGTGATCGACCTGTGGGCGGGCACCGCCGACAAGGACGGGCAGCAGGCCTGGCACAGCGACACCATCGCCAACCTGTTCTCCTGCACCAAAACCTTCACTGCGGTCACCGCCTTGCAGTTGGTGGGCGAGGGCAAGCTGGCGCTGGACGCTCCGGTGGCCCGTTACTGGCCCGAATTCGCCCAGGCCGGCAAGCAGTCCATCACCCTGCGCCAGTTGCTCAGCCATCGCGCGGGCCTGCCGGCCATCCGTGAACTGCTGCCTGCCGAGGCATTGTATGACTGGCAGGCGATGGTCGATGCCCTGGCCGCCGAAACCCCTTGGTGGACGCCTGGAGCCGAACACGGTTATGCCGCCATCACGTACGGCTGGCTGATCGGTGAGCTGATCCGCCGCGCTGATGGTCGTGGCCCAGGCGACTCGATCGTGGCCCGTACGGCGCGGCCGCTGGGGCTGGACTTTCATGTCGGCCTGGCCGACGAAGAATTCCATCGCGTGGCGCATATTGCGCGCGGCAAGGGCAACCCCGGCGATGCCGCTGCCCAGCGCCTGCTGCAGGTGACCATGCGCGAGCCTGAGGCGCTGTCCACCCGCGCCTTTACCAACCCGCCGGCGATTCTCACCAGCACCAACAAGCCCGAGTGGCGGCGCATGCAGCAGCCGGCGGCAAACGGCCACGGCAATGCCCGTAGCCTGGCCGGGTTCTATGCCGGCCTGCTCGATGGCAGCCTTCTTGAATCCGAGCTGCTCGACGAACTGACGCGCGAGCACAGTATCGGCCAGGATCGTACGCTGCTGACCCAGACCCGTTTCGGCCTGGGCTGCATGCTCGACCAGCCCGAGGTGGCCAATGCCACCTTTGGCCTCGGTGCCCGCGCCTTCGGGCACCCTGGCGCGGGCGGCTCGGTAGGTTTCGCCGACCCGGAGCACGATGTGGCCTTTGGCTTTGTGGTCAATACCCTGGGCCCCTATGTGCTGATGGACCCAAGAGCGCAGAAACTGGTACGCGTGCTTGCCAGTTGCCTTTGATCGGGTAATGCGGGTATTGGCCAACCCCTTTGACTATCCTCAATGCCAACGCCTGAATGCGTAGGCAAAATTTCTTTCTATTTCATGGTGTATCGCTGATGTCTTCACATAAAACCTTAGCACTCGCCCTGTGCCTGACCGCCGTTACCGGCTGCGCCAGTCACTCCCCGGACGCCGCGAAGGGCAGTGGCTCCAGCTGGTGGCCTTTCGGTTCGGACCAGGTTGCCGAGCAGGAAGTGAAGGAAGCCGTCACCGAAAAAGTGGCCAAGGCCGATGCCAAGTCGGAAAGCGCCAGCCGCTGGTGGTGGCCATTCGGCGGTGACGACAAGCAGGCCAAAGGGCCGGTCGTGCCGAAGATCGACCAGAAGGCTACCCAAGCCTGGCTGGACGAATACGAGCCCAAGCTGCGTGAAGCCATCAAGGACAGCAAACTGGAGCTGGAGCGCCGTGACAATGTCCTGGCGGTGACCATCCCGGTGGACAGTTCGTACAACCCTGACCGCCCGAACATGCTGCTGCCGATGACCCTGGGGCCGATCACCCGCGTAGCCAAGACCGTCGAGGGCGATGCCAAGACCGCCGTGCTGGTATTGGGCCATGCCGACAGCAGCGGTGCTGCGGCTGTCAACCAGAAGCTCAGCCTGGAGCGCGCCGCTTCGGTGTCGGCGATCTTCCGCCTCAGTGGCCTGCAGCGTGATCGCCTGATCCTCAAGGGTATGGGTTCGGTCATGCCGCGTGCCGCCAACGACAGCGCCGAAGGCCGTGCCCTGAACCGCCGTGTGGAAATGCTGCTGACGCCGCAGAACACCATGGTCGCGCTGTTGGCCAAGTACCAACAGGCCACGCCGGCACCTACCCCAGCTTCGATGGTTGCTGTTCAGGATGCCAAGGCGCCTGCCGTTAAGGCTGCCACCAGCAAGCCCGCCGCCAAGGCCGCTGCCAAACCTGCTGCGAAGAAGCCTGTCGCCAAGGCCAAGGCACCTGCCAAGACTGCTGCCAAGAAGAAGGCCGCACCGGTCAAGCCCGCTGCCAAGAAGACCGTTGACAAGAAAGTAGCCGCCAACAGCCCTGCGAAGACCAACTGATCGTCAAGGAAACGCAGCCATGACCCAATCCCTGGCCGATATGCGCCGCGACTACACCCGTGATGGCCTGGCTGAAGCCCAGGCCCCGGGTGAGCCGTTCGCTTTGTTCCACCAGTGGTTCGCCGATGCGGTGAAAACCGAGCAACCCCCGGTCGAAGCCAACGCCTTGACCCTTGCCACGGTCGATGGCGAGGGCCGCCCCCATTGCCGCGTACTGCTGCTCAAGGGGCTCGATGAGCGTGGCTTTACCTTCTTTACCAACTACGAAAGCGCCAAGGGCCAGCAGTTGAAGGCCAACCCTTTCGCCGCCATGACGTTCTTCTGGCCGGCGTTGGAGCGCCAGGTGCGGATCGAAGGGCGGGTTGAAAAGGTCACGGCCAAGGAGTCGGACGACTACTACCAGGTGCGCCCTCTGGGCAGCCGCCTAGGGGCCTGGGCCTCGCCTCAGAGCCAGGTCATCAGTGGCCGGGAAGCATTGGAAGCGTTGGTGAAGGCGACCGAAGCACGGTTCTCCGACACACAGCCGCACTGCCCGGAGCATTGGGGCGGGTATCGCCTGTTGCCTGAGCGGATCGAGTTCTGGCAGGGCCGTACCAGCCGCTTGCATGACCGGATGAACTATCGTCTGGTCGATGGGCAATGGCTGCGGGAGCGGTTGGCGCCCTGAGATCTCTGGGGCTGCGCAGCAGCCCCAAGGTTGCAACGCTACCCTTGATAAGCTGCCGCCTCACGCGCCAACCACTCCGCCAGCGCCTTGCGCCTGACCTTCTGCACCCGCGCCTGCTCCAGCCGCCGCAGCATGTACTCACGCTTGCGCACATCCTCCCCGGCCAGCGACAGCGCCAGGTCGCGGTCCATCCAGCGGCGCATCCGCACATACAGCCACCCATGGAAGTACAGCCCAGCGACAGTCGTGACCACGACGATGAAGTAATCCATGGCTATCCTTGGTCTCACTTGAAAGGCCCACGATACAGTCCAGGTAGGCTGTACCCAGGCTGAATGAAAACAATTTTATTACGTCTGTGCCGTGACAGCCGTCAATGTGCAGCGTCTAATGAACACCGATGACTTATGGAGACTTACCCATGCGTAAATCCGCTTTGCTGGTGGCGACCTTCACCACCATGTCGCTGTTGCTGGGGGGCTGTGCCTCGAGCCTGACCGGCGATAGCTACTCCCGTGATGAGGCCCGTCGCGTGCAGACCGTACGCATGGGGACCATCGAATCCCTGCGTCCGGTCAAGATCGAAGGTACCAAGACCCCGATCGGTGGTGGCGCGGGTGCCATTGTCGGCGGCGTTGCCGGCAGCGCAGTCGGTGGTGGTCGCGGCAGCATCGTCGCGGCAGTAATTGGTGCGGTTGCCGGTGGCCTGGCAGGTTCTGCCGCCGAAGAAGGCATCACCCGTACCCAAGGTGTGGAAATCACCGTGCGTGAAGACGATGGCAGCATGCGTGCCTATGTGCAGGCCGTTCAGGAAAACGAGATTTTCCGGGTTGGCGAACGTGTTCGCATCATGACCGTCGACGGTACCAGCCGCGTCTCGCACTGAGCCTTGCACAGGCTGTAGCGCAAAAACGCAAAACCCCGATCTGGCCACGCCAGTCGGGGTTTTTTCATGCCGCTTCTACTTTAGTGCGCGCGGGGGGCGCGGCTGGCCATGGCGGTAACGGCATAGCCGACGACCGCAGCGATGAACGAGCCGGTGAGAATGCCCATACGGTCCATGCCCGCATAGTCACTGCTGCCTGGCACGAAGGCCAGGGAACCTACGAACAGGCTCATGGTGAAGCCGATGCCGCAGAGTATCGCCACCCCCAGCAACTGCCCCCAGCTGGCACCCGCAGGCAACGCCGCCAGGCGAAGCTTGATCGCAAGCCAGGTCAGGCCGAACACCCCCACGGTCTTGCCCGCCAGCAAGCCGACAGCGATACCCAGCGGTACCGGGTGGGTGAAGCTTTCCACCGTCATGCCGGCCAACGAGACACCGGCGTTGGCGAACGCGAACAGCGGCAGAATGGCATAGGCCACCCAAGGGTGCAGGGCGTGTTCCAGCGACAGCAACGGCGAGCTTTCCGCGTTGCGGGTGCGCAGCGGAATGCACAGCGCCAGGGCGACACCGGCCAATGTGGCGTGGACACCGCTCTTGAGCACGCATACCCAAAGCACCAGGCCGATGATCAGGTAAGGCCCGAGCTTGACTACGCCAAGCCGGTTCATGGCTATCAGCGCTACCAGGCAGGCAGCGGCCAGCATAAGCGACACGCTCGACAAGGTGCCTGAGTAGAACAGCGCAATGACGATGATCGCACCCAGGTCATCAATGATCGCCAGGGTCATCAGGAACAGCTTGAGCGACGCCGGTACACGCTTGCCCAGCAATGCCAGCACGCCAAGGGCAAAGGCGATATCGGTGGCGGTGGGGATGGCCCAGCCGGCGACGGCTGCAGGGTTGTCGCGGTTGATGAACCAGTAGACCAGTGCCGGTACCACCATGCCACCCACTGCGGCGGTAGCGGGCAGGATTACCTGCGAGGGCTTCGACAGCTGGCCGTCGACCACCTCGCGCTTGACCTCCAGGCCGATGAGCAGGAAGAACAGCGCCATGAGGCCGTCGTTGATCCACAGCAGCAAAGGCTTGGCGATCTCCAGCGCACCAACCTTGACGGCGACCGGGACGTCGAGCAGGCCGTTGTACAGGTACGACAAAGGTGAGTTGTTGATGACCAGAGCAAGGATGGCCGCAGCGATCAGCAGCAGGCCGCTGGCGGCTTCGAGCTGAAAGAATCGGGTGAAGAGGCTACGCACGGGCTATGGGCTCTCCATGAGAGGTTGATTACGGAACGGGCGTACACCCTAGCTTGTGGCGATATGCTTTAAAACAAAAACTATATTCGTTTTTGTTATATGGTATTGCCGCCTTGGCTGTGGGAAGCCTAGACGCAGCTGAGGAATGGTGAGGTAGGGAAAATCTGATTATTCGCGCAGACTTTTCTGGCGATGGTCATGCCCCCTGCGCAGGCTTGCCCGCGCAGGGGGCGCATGACACTTGCTGCCTTACAGTCCGAGCATGTCCCGCGCTACCGCCTCGGCAATGCGAATGCCATCGACACCTGCCGACAGGATACCGCCCGCGTAGCCTGCGCCTTCACCCGCCGGGAACAACCCCCTCATGTTCAGGCTCTGGTAGTCCTCGCCACGGGTAATGCGCAGCGGCGAAGAGGTACGCGTCTCGATACCGGTCAACACCGCGTCATGCAGGTTGTAGCCCTTGATCTGCCGATCGAATGCCGGCAACGCTTCGCGGATCGCCTCGATGGCGAAATCCGGCAAGCTGGGCGCCAGGTCACCCAGGGTCACGCCTGGCTTGTACGAAGGCTCGACACTGCCCAGGGCAGTGGACGGCCTGCCGGCCACGAAGTCACCGACCAACTGCGCCGGGGCCTGGTAGTTACTGCCACCCATGACATAGGCGTGCGCCTCCAGGCGTTCCTGCAGCTCGATGCCGGCCAGCGGGCCGCCCGGGTAGTCGCGCTCGGGGTCGATGCCGACGACGATGCCGGAGTTGGCATTGCGTTCGTTACGCGAATACTGGCTCATGCCGTTGGTCACGACGCGGCCAGGCTCGCTGGTGGCGGCGACCACGGTGCCGCCTGGGCACATGCAGAAGCTGTAGACCGAACGGCCGTTCTTGGCGTGATACACCAGCTTGTAGTCGGCAGCGCCCAGTTTCGGGTGGCCGGCATATTTGCCCAGGCGCGCCTTGTCGATCAGTGTTTGCGGGTGTTCGATACGGAAACCGACCGAGAACGGCTTGGCCTCCATGAATACGCCCTTGGCATGCAGCATGCGGAAGGTATCGCGGGCACTGTGGCCCAGGGCCAGGACCACATGGCGCGAGTGCAGTTGCTCGCCGCTTGCCAGCACCACGCCGGTCAGCTGGGCGTTGTCGGTCAGCAGGTCGGTGACCTTCTGCTCGAAACGCACTTCACCGCCCAGGGCGATGATGTCCTGGCGCATCTGCTCGACCATGCCGGTCAGGCGGAAGGTGCCGATGTGCGGTTTGTTGATGTAGAGGATCTCATCCGGCGCGCCGGCCTTGACGAACTCTTCGAGCACCTTGCGGCCGTGGTGCAGCGGGTCCTTGATCTGGCTGTACAGCTTGCCGTCGGAGAAGGTCCCGGCGCCGCCTTCGCCGAACTGCACGTTGGATTCGGGGTTGAGCACGCTCTTGCGCCACAGGCCCCAGGTGTCCTTGGTGCGCTGGCGTACTTCCTTGCCGCGTTCGAGGATGATCGGCTTGAAGCCCATCTGCGCCAGCAGCAATCCGGCAAAGATACCGCAAGGGCCAAAGCCGACCACGATCGGGCGCTGTGCGAGCTCGGCGGGGGCGTGGCCCACGTACTTATAGGTGACGTCGGGGGCTACGCCGATGTTGCGATCGTCTTCGAACTTGCGAAGCAGCTCGGCCTCGTTGCTGGCTTCGAGGTCGATGGTGTAGATGAACAGCAGTTCGCTGTTTTTCTTGCGTGCGTCGTAGCTGCGCTTGAACAGGTTGAAGCTGAGCAATTGCTCATCGTTGATGCCCAGGCGCTGGACGATGGCTTCGCGCAGGGCTTCGTCGGGATGGTCCAGGGGCAGCTTCAGTTCGGTGATTCGTAGCATGGCAGGGTCCAGTATCCCGGCCATGGGCGGCCGGCGGCTTTACACAAACCGCCAAGTATAAGCTGTTCGCCGCCCCGACTGGCAGGATAAAAGCGCCCGGTGATCAGTTGTCGCGCGCACCGCCGTAGTAACCGCAGCCTTGCAGGGTCTTGCCGTCGATCCGCAGCTCGGCGCGCAGGTGGCGCACCGCCCCGGTGGCGACGTCCACGCAGCGTTGCGGTGCGACCCAAAGCTCCACGTGCTGGCCGTTGGCCTCGCTGGTCAGGGTCAGGCCGCCACCTGGCACTTCCTCTTCCAGAAACGGCAGGGGCAGCGGCGCTTGGCCAACCCGGCTGACCACCATGCCCTTGCCGCTGGCCTTGATGTCCCAGTCGGGTTCGTGGCCGTTGGCGCGCAGGGTCAGTTGCTTGAAGTTGGGGTCTTCGCAGGCGCGGGTCGAGGGTTCCAGGCGGTACAGTCGGCGCACTTCGAGCTGGCCGTCGTTGGTGGCCTGCTTGCTGCCGGTAAGGCGCCCGCGCACATCGGCGAACAGCTTGTCGCCGGCATCCTTGGCGAGGTTGGCGGCTTCCTGCAGGACCCCGGTGCCAGCGACGTCGTTGATCACGAAACGGCGGCTTTCATTGCAGGGTTTGAACAGCAGCTGACCACCGGCGGCGCTCAGTTCGCCCTGCATGCGCGTGGTGCCGATGTTCGGGTCGCTTGGGGTGTCAGCCATCAGTTGGCAACCGGCGAACAGGGGCAGCAGGGCGGTGAGCAGCAGGGTAGGGGTGAGGCGCATGGGGCGGGCTCCGGCGATGTTCCTGAAAGCTGGCCACGTTACGCAGGGTGCACGGGGATCACAAGCATTGTCGGTATCCGACTCAGGCCACATGAACCCAACAGGCAGAAAAAAGGGCCCGAAGGCCCTTTGTTCATCAACCCCCCAGGTACGCGTCACGCACCTTGGGGTCACTCAGCAGAGACTCGCCCGTTCCCTGCATCACCACCCGCCCGTTTTCCAGGACATAGGCACGGTCGGCGATCTTCAGCGCCTGGTTGGCGTTCTGTTCCACCAGGAACACGGTCACGCCGTCACGGCGCAACTGTTCGATGATGTCGAAGATCTGCTGGATGATGATCGGTGCCAGGCCCAGTGACGGCTCGTCAAGCAACAGCAGCTTGGGTTTGCTCATCAGCGCCCGGCCAATGGCGAGCATCTGCTGCTCGCCACCGGACATGGTGCCGCCACGCTGGATGTAACGCTCCTTCAGGCGCGGGAACAGCTGCAGGACTTTGTCCAGCTGCTCCTGGTAGTCGCCCTTGTCGGTGAAGAAACCGCCCATGGCGAGGTTTTCTTCCACCGTCAGGCGGGCGAACACGCGGCGCCCTTCCGGGACCACGGCGATACTCTTGCGCATGATGTGCGAAGAGGTCTGGCCGACCAGCTCTTCACCCAGGTACTTGATGCTGCCGCTTTGGGCCTGCGGCGAGCCGCACAAGGTCATCAGCAGCGTCGATTTGCCCGCGCCGTTGGCGCCGATCAAGGTGACGATCTCGCCCTGGTTGATCTCCACGTTGACGCTGTGCAGCGCCTGGATCTTGCCGTAGAAGGTGGAAACGTTCTCGAACTTCAGCATTTACGCTTCCCCCAGGTAAGCCTTGATCACTTCAGGATTGTCGCGAATCTGCTCCGGCGTGCCATCTGCCAGGGGGGTGCCCTGGTTGATCACCACGATATGGTCGGAAATGCTCATCACCAGCTTCATGTCGTGCTCGATCAGCAGCACGGTGACGTTGTGTGACTCGCGCAGATAGGCGATCAGTGCCTTGAGGTCTTCGGTCTCTTTCGGGTTAAGGCCCGCAGCCGGCTCGTCGAGCATGATGATCCGTGGCTGGGTCATCATGCAGCGGGCGATTTCCAGGCGGCGTTGCTGGCCGTAGGCGAGGGTGCCGGCGGTACGGTTGGCGAACTCGGTCAGGTTGACCTTCTCCAGCCAGTACTGCGCGCGCTCCATGGCCTCCTTCTCGCTGCGGCGGAAGCTCGGGGTCTTGAACAGGCCGGCGAAGAAGTTGGTGTTCAAGTGCCGGTGCTGGGCGATCAGCAGGTTCTCCAGCGCGGTCATTTCCTTGAACAGGCGCACGTTCTGGAAGGTACGCACCACGCCCTTGCGGGCGATCTGGTGGCCGGCCAGGCCCTGGATCGGCTGGCCATCGAGCAGGATGGTGCCACCGCTGGGTTTGTAGAACCCGGTGAGGCAGTTGAACACCGTGGTCTTGCCTGCGCCGTTCGGGCCGATCAGCGCCACCACCTGTTTTTCCTTGACGGTCAGGGCCACGCCATTGACCGCCAACAAGCCGCCGAAGCGCATGCTCAGGCCGCTGACTTGCAGAATTTCGCGGCTCATCGACGCAGCTCCATGTGTGGACGTTGCATAGGCAGCAGGCCTTGCGGACGCCAGATCATCATCAACACCATCAGCGCACCGAACATCAGCATCCGGTATTCGCTGAACTCACGCATCAGCTCGGGCAGCAGGATCATCACGATGGCCGCGAGAATCACGCCCAGTTGTGAACCCATGCCACCGAGCACGACGATGGCGAGGATGATCGCCGACTCGATGAAGGTGAACGACTCCGGTGTCACCAGGCCTTGCCGGGCAGCGAAGAAGCTGCCGGCGAAACCGGCGAAGCAGGCACCCAGGGTGAATGCCGAGAGCTTGATCACAGTGGGGTTCAGGCCCAGTGCGCGGCAGGCGATTTCGTCTTCACGCAAGGCTTCCCAGGCACGGCCGATCGGCATGCGCAGCAGGCGGTTGATGACAAACAGCGCCAGCAGGGCCAGCAGCAAGGCCACCAGGTAGAGGAAGATGACCTTGTTGATCGAGTTGTACGCCAACCCGAAGAACTCATGGAAGGTCTGCATCCCCTCGGCCGCACGGCGTTCGAAGGTCAGGCCGAAGAGCTCGGGCTTGGGGATGTTGCTGATGCCGTTGGGGCCGCCGGTCCAGTCGGTGAGGTTACGCAGGAACAGGCGGATGATCTCGCCGAAGCCGAGTGTCACGATCGCCAGGTAGTCACCGCGCAGGCGCAGCACCGGGAAGCCGAGCAGGAAGCCGAAGGTGGCGGCCATCAGGCCGGCGATCGGCAGGCAGACCCAGAAGCTCCAGCCCAGGTAGTGCGAGAGCATTGCGTAGCTGTACGCGCCGACGGCATAGAAGCCCACATAACCCAGGTCGAGCAGGCCTGCCAGGCCGACCACGATGTTCAGGCCCAGGCCCAGCAACACGTAGATCAGGATCAGCGTGGCGATGTCGACCGCACCGCGCGAGCCGAAGAACGGCCACACCAGCGCGACCAGGATCAGCCCGATGATGATCCAGCGCTGAGTCTTGGGCAGGGTCAGGTAGTTGCTCACGGCCGGCGAGATCAGCTTGCGATCCGAGCGGCGGCTCATGACCGAGCTCCACTGCTTGTCGAACAGCACGCGCAGGAACATCAGCACCGAGCACACGGCGATGATGCTGATGGTGAACGAGCCCTGGCTGTGCACCACCAGGCTGATGCCGTCGATGCTCAGTTTGAGGCCCAGTACCGGGAAGGCCACGGCCCATACCAGCAAGGCGCTGAAGAACGCCTGTTTGAGATTTTTGTTCATACTTTTTCAACCTCCGGGCGGCCCAGGATGCCGGTCGGCCGGAACAGCAGGACAAGCACCAAGAGACCGAATGCCACCACGTCCTTGTACTGGTCGCCGAAGATATCGGCGCCGAAGGCCTCGGCCACACCCAGCACCAGCCCACCGAGCATGGCGCCCGGAATGCTGCCGATGCCACCCAGCACCGCTGCGGTGAAGGCTTTGAGGCCCACCAGGAAGCCGGCGTTGGGGTTGATCACCCCGTACTGCATGCTCAGCAGCACGGCCGCTACCGCTGCCAGTGCGGCACCGATGACGAAGGTGAGGGCGATGATGTTGTTGGTGTTGATGCCCAGCAGGTTGGCCATCTTGATGTCCTCGGCGCAGGCGCGGCAGGCGCGGCCCAGACGGGAACGGGAGATGAACAGGGTGAGCAGGGTCATGGCCACCAGGGTGACCACGAACACCAGGATCTGCATGTAGCTGATCAGTACCTCTTCAGCGCCGCCCGGCCCGAAGGAGAAGCTTCCGGGGATCAGGTTGGGGATGGATTTGTCCTTGGAGTCCTGCGAGAGCAAGACCGTGTTCTGCAGGAAAATCGACATGCCGATGGCGGAAATCAGCGGGATCAGACGGTTGCTGTTGCGCAGGGGGCGGTAGGCAACCCGTTCGATGCTGTAGCCATAGGCACTGGTGACGAAGATCGTCGCGACGAAGGCGACGGTCATCAGGATCGGCAGCGAATGGATACCCATCATGGCCAGGCCCGCCAGGGCGATGAAGGCCACGTAGGAACCGATCATGTACACCTCGCCGTGGGCGAAGTTGATCATGCCAATGATGCCGTACACCATCGTGTAGCCGATGGCGATCAAGGCATAGGTGCTGCCGATGGTCAATCCATTAACCAGTTGTTGGAAGAAATGGTAGATCTCAGGCATTACAGCGCTCCTAAAAACCTGATTTGCATTTCGCTGGCGGGGGTAGGCCAGGAAACCGCGAGTGACGGTTTTAAGATTTTCAGGTGGCCGGCTCCCGGATCGCGGGAATCACGGCCATGAACCTCGTAAAACAAAGCCCACTGCTCGCACAGTGGGCTTCTACGGTCAGCTATTTAGTCACGCAGTTACTGAGGGGAGACTTCGGTCTTCGGTTTGCCGAAGTGCCATTCGTAAACAACGAATTTGAAGTCTTTCAGGTCGCCCTTGGCGTCATATGACAGGTCGCCGGTTGGGGTCTTGAAAGTACCGGCGTGGATGGCTTCTGCCACTTTGTCGGCGTCTTCGGACTTGGCCGCTTTGATGCCTTCGGCAATCAGTTGGACAGCCGAGTAGGCCGGGAACACGAACGGGCCGCTCGGGTCCTTGCCGTCAGCCTTGATGGCATCGACGATGGCCTTGTTCTCGGGATCGGCGTCGAACGACTTCGGCAGGGTGACCAGCAGGCCTTCGGAGGCGCCCTGGGCGATCTGCGAGATGGAGTCGTTGCCGACACCTTCTGGGCCCATGAATTTGGCTTTCAGGCCTTTTTCCTGAGCCTGGCGCAAGATCAGGCCCAGCTCTGGGTGGTAGCCGCCGTAGTACACGAAGTCGACGTTGTTCTGTTTGAGCTTCTGGATGATCGAGGAGAAGTCCTTGTCACCGGCGTTCAGGCCTTCGAACACGGCAACCTTGGTGCCTTTGCCTTCCAGTGTCTGCTTGACTGCGGTGGCGATGCCTTCACCGTACTGCTGCTTGTCGTGCAGGACTGCAACGACCTTCGGCTTGACGTGGTCAGCGATGTAGTTGCCGGCGGCTGGACCCTGGGCGCTGTCCAGACCGATGGTACGGAAGATCATTTTGTAGCCACGGGCGGTGATTTCCGGGCTGGTGGCGGCGGGGGTGATCATGATCACGCCTTCGTCTTCGTAGATGTCGGACGCAGGCTGGGTAGAGCTGGAGCACAGGTGGCCGATGACGAACTTGACGCCGTCGTTGACCACTTTGTTGGCGACTGCCACGGCCTGTTTAGGGTCGCAGGCGTCGTCGTATTCCTTGGCTTCGAGCATCTTGCCATCGACGCCGCCCTTGGCGTTGATGTCTTTGATGGCTTGCTTGGCGCCGATGAACTGCATGTCGCCGTACTGGGTGACAGGGCCGGTCTTAGGCCCCGCGATCCCGATCTTGATGGTATCGGCGGCAAACGAATGGCTGGCTACCCCTGCCAGAACCATTGCGGCGAACAGCTTGGAAATCTTGATCATAGTGCTCCACTCATTCTGTTGTAATTCTTATAGTCCTGGCGGCCAGGGCTACAGACCGGGCGGGATTTGCGGTATGGCCACGCCATACTGCATGCCCACCTTCCCCCGGAACATGTCCCGGAACTGTACCGGTACAGTGTAGAGCGCTGTTCGAGCGCTTGAAAAGCGGTCAAAAAGTACCTGGTTCCTGGGTTGTCGCTTGATCGACACAAAGATACAGAAAAGCGCCATCAATTTGCCTGTACCTGCGGCCCCACCCCACAAGTTCGGGGCCGATCGACCAAATTACGTATTTGAAACCGGGTTTTTCTGCAAAAATAGCGGCCATTTTTATTGGCCGATTTTTGCGGGTAGCAACCCATGACTGATCAAACAAGCACCCTCTATGCCAAATTGATTGGCGAGACGGCAATCATCGAGTGGAAAGCGCTGGAGCGCTTCTGGGCAAAGGGTGACCTGATTTGGGTCGACCCAAGCCTGGACCTGATCGCCGTAGCCGAAGCGATGGCCGAGAATCGCGGCGAGATCTTCGCCAAGTGGCGTAGTGATGGCACTGTTGGCCCGGTGACTGCCGAGCAGGCACTGGACCTGCAAAACCGCGATCCAGAGATCTGGGCGGTGGTGGTTTCACCGTTTATCGTGATTCAAGTGAAGCGCCCTGAGTGAACGTGATCGTTTTTGGTGCGTGAAAATGCGCAGCCGCCTCAATCTGGTGCTTGGGGACGATCAGATGGGTGGAGGGAAGTAACAATTCGGCGTGGCGGTAACAGTTTACGGGATGCGTAATGGGGCCGCTGCGCGCCTTGAAAATAACAAAATGTGCCAGGAGTCGTTCATGAGCTCACAACTACCTTCGCTAGCCTTCGCCGGAATCGGCCTGATGGGCTTGCCCATGTGTCGGCGCCTGCTGGCTGCCGGTTACCCGCTGACGGTGTGGAACCGCAGCCCCGACAAATGCGCCGAGCTGGTAGCAGCTGGCGCGCGACTGGCGGCAACCCCGGCCGAGTTGTGCCGCGACAGCGACATGGTGCTGCTGTGCCTGGCCGATACGGCGGTGGTGCGTGAAGTGGTGTTCGGTGAGCAAGGCATCGCGCAGGGTGGGCGCAGTGGCCAGTTGCTGATCGATTTTTCGAGCCTCGAACCGACCGCCACCCGGGAGATGGCCGCTGCGCTCGCGGCCTTGTCTGGCATGGCCTGGCTGGATGCCCCGGTGTCCGGTGGCACGCCGGGCGCCGAGGCCGGCACCTTGGCCATCATGGTCGGTGGCGAGGCCGCTGACCTGCAGCGGGCACGGCCGGTGCTGCAGGCCCTTGGCCAGCGTGTGACGCACATGGGCGCCGTTGGCGCAGGCCAGGTGACCAAGGCCTGCAACCAGATGATCGTGGCCTGCAATGCCCTGGTGATCGCCGAAGTGGTGGCGTTGGCAGAGCAGTCAGGCGTGGATGCGACACTGATCGCCGAGGCTTTGGCGGGCGGCTTTGCCGATTCGAAACCGCTGCAGATCCTTGCCCCGCAAATGGCCGAGAGCCGCTTCGAGCCGATCAAGTGGCATGTGCGGACGTTGCTCAAAGACCTCGACAGCGCAGTCAAATTCTCTCGCGAGCAGGGCTCGGCGACACCGCTCAGTGGCCTCGCCGCGCAATTGATGCGCCTGCACGGTAGCAAGGGCTATCTGCAAAAAGATCCGGCGACCCTGGTAGCGCTGTATCGCAGCAAGGGCTGAGCAGGCCATTGCGCCGTTGCAGCCGCTCCAGGATCGGTCGCAATTCGCCCAGCGGCACCGGGCGGCTGAGCAGGTAGCCCTGCAGGTAGTCGCAGCCGTGGGTTTCGAGGAACTCCAGCTGTTCGACGGTTTCCACACCCTCGCTGACCACCTGCAGGTGCAGGGTGTGGGCCATGACGATGATGGCCTGGACGATCTCACGGTCTTTCTGGCTGCCCGGCACATCCTGCAGGAAGGTCCTGTCGATTTTCAGGATGTCCAGCGGCAAGCGCTTGAGGTAAGCCAGCGACGAGTAACCGGTGCCGAAATCATCGATCGACAGGGCCACGCCCTGCGCGCGTACGCGCTTGAGCAGGCTGACAGTGCGCTGGATGTCGCCCATCAAGGCGTTTTCGGTGATCTCCAGCTCCAGGTGGCGGGGCGCCAAAGCTGAGTGGAACAACGCTTTCTCCACTTCGCTGGCCAGCTCATCGTGGCTGAGGGTGACTGCCGAGCAGTTCACCGTGACCTTGAGGTCGCCATAACCGTGGCGGTGCAGTCGTGCCAGGTCGGCACAGGCGTGGCGCAGCACCCACAGGTCGAGGTCGATGATCAAACCATTGGCTTCGGCGATGCCGATGAAACGGTCGGGCCCGAGCAGGCCGTGTTGTGGGTGTTGCCAGCGCACCAGGGCTTCGAGCTTGGCCACCTGGCCATTGTGCAGGTCGAAGATCGGCTGGTAATGCACGCACAGCCCGCGTTCTTCCAGCAGCGCGATGCGCAGTTCCTCTTCCAGCTGCAGGGCAAGCGTGGCCCGGGTTTTAAGGCTGTCGTTGAAGAAGGTCAGGCTGTTGCGCCCGTTGCCCTTGGACTGGTACAGGGCTAAGTCGGCGTGCTTGAGCAACTCTTCGGCAGTGTTGCCATCGTCGGGGAAAATGCTGATACCGATACTGGTGGTCATGACCATGCGCCGGCCACCCAGGTCGATGGGGTCCTTCATTCGCTGCATGATGCGCTGCGCCAGGTGGCGTGCTTCATCACGGTTGTTGAGGCTGGTGACCACGCAGAACTCGTCGCCACCAAAGCGCGCCACCAGGTCTTGGCTGCGGGTGGCTGCCTTGATGTGGTTGGCGATCACTTTGAGCAGTTCGTCGCCGGCAGCATGGCCAAGGCTGTCATTGATGCGTTTGAAGTGGTCGATGTCGAGAAACATCACCGCCAGGCGGTTGTCATCGGCGTTCTGTTCGGCGAGGCGCTCGGCGAACACTTGATTGAAGCCGCGGCGGTTGATCAGGTTGGTCAGGGCGTCGTAGTGCGCGGCCTGTTGCAGCGAGGCTCGCGCCTGGTCCAGTTGGTTGAGCAGCATGCTGACCCGGCGCAGGTCGTGTTCCTTGCTTTGCAGCTTCTTGTCGGCCAAGGCCGCACTGATGCTGGCACCACTGATCAGCAGCGTGATGAAGGCAATGGTCAGCCCCAGTTGCAGGCTGTTGTCGGCTGACGGCAGGCGCAGGGCGGTGTCGGCGGGGATGACCAAGGTCATGGCCGACATGGCCGTGAAGTGGGTCGCGACGATGCCGCCGGCCATCAGCAGGCTTGCGCCGTACTTCAGGGCCTGGTGCAAGGTGCCGCTACCGTTGCGAAAGTACCGCGCCAGCAGCAATGCTGCGAGGCTGGTGAGCAGGGCGATGGCCATGGAGGCCAGTAGCCGCCCGGTCTGGTAGTACTGTTGCGCGCCGGTCTCGAGGGCGGCCATGCCGACAAAATGCATGAAGATGATGCCGACCGCGATGAGTACTGCACGCTTCAGATAATGATACGGGCGCATGTGCCTACGGTTGATGCTGTTCATGCCCACCCAGGCGACGATCAGGGCAATGAGCAGCGACAGCACGGTCAGCGACACGTCGTAGTGAACTTCGAGCGGGGCCTGGAAGGCCAGCATGCTGATGAAGTGCATGGCCCAGATACCGCCGGCGAGGCAGCAGGCGCCGAGCATGCGCCATTGGCGTTGCGCCGTGGCCTGTTCGCTATGGGACTGGCGCTCGGCCATGTCCAGGGTCGCGAAGCACCCCGCGCAGGCCACGGTATAGGCGAGCAGGACCAGGAAGGGTTCGTGGCGACAATCGATGACGATTCGCCCGGTTGCCGGAAGATCGGCGAACAGTTGCAGACCCAGCCATTCCATTGCGCGCCTCTTGGTCGAGTTTTCACTCGTCTGCGGTATAACCCTTGGCAGACTGTCTAGAGGCAGTATAGGAAGAGGTAGTTAGCCCTTCCTGAATAATGGCACTTTGATTTCTATGATTTGGTTATGAGGCCAATCGCAGCAAGGAATATGGCCGCTCCCGTTGCAGGAGCGGCCTTGGGTCGCGCTGGGCTGTCACGCAGCCCAACTGCCGCTCACCTAATCAGCCAGCCACCAGCACGCGAATGGCTTCCAAGCGCAAGGCAGCTTTGTCCAGCATCGCCATGCCTTCTTCACGCTGCTTGCGCAGGGCGTCGATTTCGCTGTCGCGCACGCTCGGGTTGACCGCCTTGAGCGCGGTCAGGCGCGCCAGTTCTTCGTCCGCTTCGGCAGCCAGGCGGCGCTGGGCTTCGGCCACACGCTCGACGTGGGTCGGCATGATCTTGGCCTCACCGCCACTGATGCGCTGGGCCAGTACATCCCGCTGGGCCTGGATAAACTTGTTGGCGCTGGCGCGCGGAACGCTTTCGAGCTGGTCGTTGAGCGTTTCGAAGGCCACGCGCGACGCCAGGTCGTTGCCATTGGTGTCGAGCAGGCAACGCAGGGCTGCCGGTGGCAGGTAGCGGCCGAGTTGCAGGCTGCGTGGCGCCACCACCTCGCTGACGAACAGCAGTTCGAGCAGCACGGTGCCAGGCTTGAGGGCCTTGTTCTTGATCAGCGCGACAGCGGTGTTGCCCATCGAGCCGGACAGCACCAGGTCCATGCCGCCCTGAACCATCGGGTGTTCCCAGGTCAGGAACTGCATGTCCTCGCGGGACAACGCCTGGGTACGGTCGTAGGTGATGGTCACACCTTCGTCGTCACCCAGCGGGAAACTGGCGTCGAGCATCTTCTCGCTCGGTTTCAGGATCAGGGCATTTTCCGAGTGGTCTTCGCTGTCGATGCCGAACGCGTCGAACAGGGTCTCCATGTAGATCGGCAGGGCGAACTGGTCGTCCTGTTCGAGAATCGCCTCCACCAGTGCCTGGCCTTCGCCGGCCCCGCCGGAGTTGAGCTCCAGCAGCCGGTCGCGGCCGCTGTGCAGCTCGGCTTCCAGGCGCTCGCGCTCGTTGCGGGCATCGGCCATCAGGGCATCCCAGGCTTTGCTGTCACCGCTTTCAAGCAGCGGTAGCAGGCGCGGGCCGAACTGATGCTGCAGGGCATTGCCGGTCGGGCAGGTGTTGAGGAAGGCGTTGAGCGCTTCGTGGTACCACTGGAACAGGCGCTGTTGCGGGCTGTCCTGCAGGTAGGGCACGTGCAGCTGGATGGTGTGCTTCTGGCCGATCCGGTCGAGACGGCCGATACGTTGTTCGAGCAGGTCAGGGTGGGCCGGCAGGTCGAACATCACCAGGTGATGAGAGAACTGGAAGTTGCGGCCTTCGCTGCCGATCTCGGAACAGATCAGTACCTGGGCGCCAAATTCCTCGTCCGCGAAATAGGCGGCGGCGCGGTCACGCTCCAGAATGCTCATGCCTTCATGGAAGACCGAGGCGGGGATGCCGGAGCGCACGCGCAGGGCGTCTTCCAGGTCCATGGCGGTTTCGGCATGGGCGCAGATGACCAGCACTTTGGTGCGCTTGAGCATCTTGAGGGTATCGATCAGCCAGTCGACCCGAGGGTCGAAACGCCACCAGCGCTCGTCGTCAGTGGTGTCGCCATGCGCCTGGAAAGCGACTTCCGGGTACAGCTCGGCCTTTTCGCCAGGCGGCAGGTCGCGGTACTGCTCGGGCATGGCCACCGGGTAGGCATGCAGCTGGCGCTCGGGGAAACCCTGGACCGCAGCACGGGTGTTGCGGAACAGCACGCGGCCAGTGCCGTGGCGGTCGAGCAACTCGCGGATCAGGCGCGCGCTGGCCTGGGTATCACCATCGTTGACCGCCGCCAGCAAGGCTTCGCCTTCGGCACCGAGGAAGCCATGGATGGTGGCGTGGGCCTTGGGCGACAGGCGGCCTTCGTCGAGCAGCTCCTGCACGGCTTCGGCCACCGGGCGATAGTGCTCGCTCTCGGCGCGGAAGGCCGCCAGGTCATGGAAGCGGTTAGGGTCGAGCAGACGCAGCCGGGCGAAGTGGCTGTCCTGGCCAAGTTGTTCGGGGGTGGCGGTGAGCAGCAATACGCCAGGGATGACCTGTGCCAGTTGCTCGACCAAGCCGTACTCCGCGCTGACCTGGTCTTCATGCCAGACCAGGTGATGGGCTTCATCGACCACCATCAGGTCCCAGCCCGCAGCAAACAGCGCGTCCTGGGCCTTCTCGTCGTCGACCAGCCATTCCAGGGCGACCAACGCCAGCTGAGCGTCTTCGAACGGGTTGCTGGCGTCGCTCTCGATGAAGCGTTCGGCGTCGAACAGCGCCACCTGCAGGTTGAAGCGCCGGCGCATTTCCACCAGCCATTGGTGCTGGAGGTTTTCCGGGACCAGGATCAGTACGCGGCTGGCGCGCCCGGTCAGCAGCTGGCGATGGATGACCAGGCCGGCCTCGATGGTCTTGCCCAGGCCGACTTCGTCCGCCAGCAGAACCCGTGGCGCGCTGCGGTCTGCTACTTCGCGGGCGATGTGCAACTGGTGAGCGATCGGTTGCGCGCGGCAGCCACCCAGGCCCCAGAGCGACGATTGCATCTGTTTGCTGGTGTGATGCAGGGTGTTGTAACGCAGGCTGAACCACGACAGCGGGTCGATCTGGCCGGCGAACAGGCGGTCGCTGGCCAGGCGGAACTGAATGAAGTTCGACAGCTGGGTTTCTGGCAGGGTGCGCGGCTGGTTTTGCGCGTCCAGGCCATGGTAGACCAGCAGGCCGTCGACATCGTCGACCTCGCGCACGGTCAGCTTCCAGCCGTCGAAGTGGGTGATCAGGTCACCTGGCGAGAAGCGCACGCGGGTCAGCGGCGCATTGCGCAGGGAATACTGGCGGGTGTCGCCAGTGGCCGGGTAGAGCACGGTCAACAGGCGGCCATCCTGCGCCAGGATGGTACCCAGGCCGAGCTCTGCTTCGCTGTCGCTGATCCAGCGTTGCCCCGGTTGATACTGCTGCGCCATACTGCCTGAACTCCCGCGATGAAAAGCCGGCTATGTTAACGGATCGGCCGGTCAGACCAAAGTGTTGAAGTGCACCGATGGGTGCCAAAGACCAACAGTCTAGCCGTTTCATCGACCAACACCGTCTTGCCGACGAGGGCTGCGCACCGACATGTCCGCCAAGCACCGCTGGTTGAACGCTTCCCTGGCCGTGGGCAGCCTCGTGCTGCTGGCTGCGTGCGAGCAAAAAAACTTCGAGACGTTGCCGGCCATTGCGCCCGAGCAGCTTGAGGCGCTGGGCGTGCAGACGCCGATCAAGAGCGTGCATTTTCGTGACCGCGAGGGTGAAGGGCTGTTGGTGCTCAGCCGCACCGATGGCCAGGCCACCGACGCCGAAAACCAGCAGGAAGTCGACAAGGTGGTGCTCAAGGCCACGCTATATGGGCGCACGGCAGAACGCGATGCGTTCAAGGCACGCTGGCAGATTGAACAGGAAACCACCTGCCCAGGCTTGGACCTGGATGTCGACTTCTATACCGATGTCAGCGATGTCAGTGACCTGAACAAGGACGGGGTCGCCGAACTGACGGTAGCCAGCCATGCCTTCTGCGGCGGGGGGATCGACCCGCACGATATCGCCATCGAGATGCGCGAAGGGCAGGCCAGCTACACCATTACCGGGGAGTCGCTGATCACGCCCGCCGGCGAAGACCCGATAGGCGGAGAACGCGAGGACAGCGCCTCGCTCAAGGCCGCGCCGCAGGTACTGCGCGACCACATGGACGCAGTCTGGCAACAGGTCTACAAGCGGCCCTGGAGTGAGGCCAGCCCGCCGAATGACGACGACCCTGACGACGAAGCCGAGTAAGCGTTGTCTGTATTCAAGGTAGGTGACCAGCCGCCGATACAGGGGTAATAGGAGACTTTCCATGTTGCCGCCGATCATTCCGCTCAGTGCAGCACCGGTAACCTCGCAACAGGACCCGGTCAAGCCAACCCCCGACATCAAGCCGGTGGTTCCCACGCAGCCTTCGTCCGGTGAAAGCGCGATCGACCTCAGGCAGCAGCGCGACCCGCAAGAGCAGGCCTTGCTGCTGCGTGATGAACAACGACGGCAACAGCAACGTCGGCAAAAAAACGACGGCGAGCGTTACAGCGCGCTACCCGGCGATGAGGTCAACGCCGACAACACCGTACCGGTGGCTCCGCTGATGGGCGAGCGCCCGCGTCAGGGGCTGCTGGTCGACATCGAAGTCTGACGCGGGGCTGGTCAGCGTCCGCGCCTGGCTTCATCATGCAAGCCTCAGTTGATCGTCGAGCCCACCCATGAGCCAAGACAACCTCATCGATTTCGATGCCGAACGTGCCAAGCGCGTCCACGACCTCAAGGAAAAGCGCCTCAACGAAGTGCGCCAGGCCTTCGAGCAGGCCATGCCCTTGAGCGCGGCCAAGAAAAAGAAACCCAAGGGCAAGCCCAAGAAGCGCTGAAACTTGACGCAGGTCAAACCTGCGCCCGCCTCGCGTGCCCGGTCTCGGGCACCATTGACCCCGATCAATTTTCTGTGCCCCCACATTCGTTACCTTGCATCCATCGGACAACGGCAAACGAAAAGGGAGGCCGACATGTTCTTCGACAACGTGGTTATCGCAGGAGTGGTAACGGTTGGGTTGATGGTCGCGTTCTTTGCCGGTCTGGGCATTTTCATCTGGAAGGACTCGAACAAGCGCAAACCGCGCTGACCTTCTGGGTTCACGAGCACGCAAGGCATTTAGGGCGACTTCGGTCGCCCATTTTTTTTTGCCTGGAAAATGCCAAGCAGCACAGCCCTTAAAAGATGATTAGCTAGCTAATTAATCGTTTGCGCATTATCCTTCTCTTCATTGTCTATCGTTTACCTGACCATCCCCGCAAGGTCCGCCTCGTGCCCATCACTCTCCAGGCCCTGTTCGCACCCAGCAGCCTCGCCCTGAAGTTCGCCATCAAGACCGTGCTTGGCGGTGGCCTGGCGCTATGGCTGGCGATGCGTTGGGGGCTGGAGCAGCCTTCATGGGCACTTATGACCGCCTTTATCGTGGCCCAGCCGCTGTCGGGCATGGTGGTGCAAAAGGGCCTTGCGCGTCTGGCCGGCACCTTGGTCGGCACCTTCATGTCGGTGCTTTTCATCGGCCTGTTCGCCCAGACGCCAGGCTTGTTTTTGATCACCCTGGCGCTGTGGCTGGCCCTGTGCACGGCGGCTTCGACCCAGCTGCGCAGTGCCTGGGCCTACGCCTTCGTGCTGGCCGGGTACACCGCAGCGATCATCGCCTTGCCGGCGATCGACCACCCGTTGCAGGTGTTCGATCAGGCTGTGGCCCGCTGCACCGAGATCTGCCTGGGGATTTTTTGCGCCACCGCCACCAGCGCCCTCATCTGGCCCATGCGCGTGGAACAGCAATTGAGCGGGCAGGCCCGGCAGGCTTGGCACAATGGCCTGCAGGCAGCCAGCGCCATGCTCGGCGGCGAAGATGACGCGCGCAAAGGGTTGCTGGAAAGCCTGGGGCGTATCGTCGCCATCGACAGCCAGCGCGAACATGCCTGGTTCGAAGGCAACCGCGGGCGCCAGCGCGCCCGCGCCATCCGTGGCCTGAGCCAGAAGCTGATGGTACTGCTGCGTATCTCCCGCTCGGTGCGCCGGCAGTGGCGCCAGCTTGATGAGCACGAAACTCGGCACCTGGCGCCCTGGTTGGAAGCGTTGCGCGCGCAGTTGGGCAACCCCGATCGACCGAGCCTCTTGCTGTTGCGTCAGCGCATCTGGGATGCCGCCCATGACGAGCAGATCAGCTCTGCAGAACATTACTGCCTGGCACGCATGGCGCTGTTGCTGGATTACGCCATGGCCGCGACCCAGGCGCTGGACGACGTCGAAGCGGGCAGGGCGCCCAAGGATGTGTCCCAGGGCCTGGCCGCGCACCGCGATTGGTCGCTGGCCCTGTTGTTCGGTTCACGTAGCGCGTTGGCGTTTCTGGTGATGAGTGGTTTCTGGTTGGCAACAGCCTGGCCATCGGCGCCGGGTGGGCTGATATTGACCTGTGTGGTCTGCAGCCTGTTCGCCAGCCGCGAAAACGGCGCCCAGATCGGCCTCAGTTTCTTGCGTGGCATCTTTTTGGCGATCCCGGTCGCATTCTTGGTCGGGCAAATTCTGCTGCCCCAATGGAGCAGCTTCGCCATGCTCTGCCTGGGCATGGGCGTGCCACTGTTTCTGGGCGCGCTGGGCATGGCCCACCCGCGTACCGGCGCTACCGCCACCTCCTATTGCCTGCACTTCATTGTCCTGGTGTCGCCACTCAATGCCATGCAGTTTGGCGTGGCCAGCATGCTCAACAGTGCGTTGGCCATGCTGGTGGGTGTGTCTGCGGCGGTCATGGCGTTCCGCTTGCTGGTGTTCCGCCACCCGGCGTGGCTTGGCCGGCGCCTGCGGGCAGCGACCCAGCACGACCTGGTGCGCCTGACCCGGCGCGACCTGCGTGGCGCCGACAGCTGGTTTGGCGGGCGTATGGCCGACCGCCTCATGCAGCTGGCGCGGCATGCCAGCGAGTTGCCTGAAAGCGAGCGCAAGCGCTGGGACGATGGCCTGCATGGCCTGGACATCGGCGATGAACTGGTGCACCTGCGCATGTGCCTGGCGGTCGCCCAGGCACCGTTGGGCCGGGCCGAACGCGAGTACCTGCAACAGGTAGAGGCCGTGCTGGCCAAAGGGCCTGCGCCCGGGCGCGGGCAGCGTCTGGACAACGCCAGCGCGCAATTCATCGAAGCGTTGCGCCGGCTGCCTGCGAGCGATCCGCTGCGCCTGGCCGAAGGCGCGGTGCTGCAGTTGCAGAAGAGCTGGGGCAAGTGGTGCCGCTGGCAGGAGGACGTGCATGGGGTTGCGTGAATGGGCGCTGGGCGGCGTGCTGTTGAGCCCGTTTCTGATTTATGTGCTGCTGGCGCTGTTGTGCACCGGGCTGCTGCGCTTGTTGGTACAGGCCACGCCGTTGGGCCGCTGGATCTGGCATGAAGCATTATTCGACGCGGCATTGTTCGTGTGCGTGTTGTACCTGGTAGTGCGCGTGCTGGGCGCTGCATAAGGGTTTTTGTCAGGGTTCAAGTAAGGAGTGATTCGATGCGTACCGTCGTACGTACCTTGGTGACACTGTGTGTGGTGGCCCTGGCCCTGTTGGCAGGCTACCAGCTGTGGCAGTACTACATGCTCACCCCCTGGACCCGCGATGCGCGTGTGCGCGCCGACGTGGTGGTGATCGCGCCGGACGTGTCCGGCTGGGTGCGCGAGCTGAAGGTGCATGACAACCAGCAGGTGAACGCGGGTGATCTGCTCATGAGCATCGACAGCGAGCGCTTTCAGGCAGCGTTCGACCAGGCCAGCGCCGTGACCGAGACCCGCGCGCAGCAACTGCGCCTGCGCGAGCGCGAAGCGGCGCGGCGTACTGCCTTGGGGCCGGAGGCGATCAGTGCCGAGCTGCGTGAAAATGCCCAGATCAATGCCGCTATCGCCCGTGGCGAACTGCATGAGGCCCAAGCGCAATTGCAGGTGGCCAAAATCAACCTGGCGCGCAGTGAAGTGCGCGCGCCGCGCAGCGGGCACATCACCAACCTGCGCTTGGCCCAGGGCAACTACGTGAACACCGGTGAGTCGGTCATGGCCCTGGTGGATGACTCGACTTTCTATATCCAGGCTTACTTCGAAGAAACCAAGCTACCGCGCATCCGCGTGGGTGACCGGGTGAAGGTGTGGCTGATGGGGGCGGGCGAGGCGATGCAAGGACATGTGCAGAGCATCAGCCGCGGTATCACCGACCGCAACAGCAACCCCGACAGCCAGCTGCTGCCGGAAGTCGAGCCCACCTTCAACTGGGTGCGGTTGGCGCAGCGGATACCGGTACGGATCCGCCTCGACCAGATCCCGCAAGGGGTGAACCTCAGTGCTGGCATGACCGCCAGCGTGCAGGTGCATGAAGACCGCGTTCAACAGTGATGGCCTTGGCAGGTGCCGCGCCGGGTGCATGCCGTCATGAGCTGGCTGGTGGTGCTGCCGGCGCCCCAGGTTGACCCAGCGGCAGACGGAAGCTGAACAAGGTGCCGTTGTGTTCGTTGGAGAGCACCTCCATGCGCCCACCATGTGCCAGCGCGATCTGGTTGGCGATGTACAGCCCGAGCCCAAGCCCTTGCTGCGGTACCTGTGACAAGGGGCGGGAGAAGGGTTGGAACAATTGCGCCAGGGTCTGCACGGCGATGGGGGCGCCTTGGTTGTGCACGCTCAGCACGAACTCACCGGGCTGGAGGGCCGCCTTGACCGCTACCGGTCCTTGCGGGTCGCCGTGGGTCAGGGCATTGGCGATCAGGTTCGAGAGCAGTTGGGTGACCCGTTCGCGATCACAGTACAGCCCGCCGATGTCGCCGATGTCCAGCACGATCCGCCGCTGCGGATGCACCTGTTGCAGTTCCGAGGCGACATGCCGCAGGCCTTCGGCAAGGTCAGGGCAAGCCTGCAGGTTCAAGGGGATGCCGGCTCCGAGGCGGCCACGGGCAAAGTCCAGCACATCGCGCACCAGCTGCGAGGCACGCCGGCCGCAGGTGAGGATATGCTGGGCGATAGTGCGCTGCTGGTCGTCCTGCAGGCGCTGAGCGAGCAGCTCGGCACCGGCGGTGATGGCGAACAGCGGGTTGCGCAGGTCATGGCCGAGCACGGCAATGAACTGTTCGCGCACTTCGGCCATGGCCCGCTCCTTGCGCAGTGCCTGCTCGGTGCGCTGGGCGCCTTCTTCGCTTTCGATCTGGATGGCCAGCAGCCGGGCGAAGGATTCCATCATCGGCTGGATGGCACTGCCTTTAAGCGCTGCGGGTAAAGGGTCGAGGGCGCAGATGGTGCCGAAGAAGCGGCCATCGGTCCGGAACACCGGCACTGAAATGTAGCTTTCGAAGCGATAGAGCTGAGGCGTGTGGTGCCGGCAGTACTGCTCGTCTTCGCTGGCCTTGTCGATCACGATGGTCTGGTGGGTGCTGCGGATTTCGTGGCACAGCGTGGTGGCGACATCGAGCTCACCGCCCGCGGTCAGGCCAAAACCCAGGGTGTCGAGCACGGCACACGCTGTCCAGTTGCTATCGGTTACCCGGGCCACGGCGGCGAAGCGCATGCCCGTTGTTTCGCAGATCACCTGGAGGATGGCGGGCACAGCATTGATGCGGCCGATCGTGGCAATGTCGGCATGGATGGCGTCGGTCATTAACAGTCCCAGTGTTGGCGACGAAGGGGGTTCAGGACCATTCTAGCGGGCCTTTGGCAGGATGATGAAAAACCTTGGCGAATGCTCTACCACTTGCGTTAGGCTGGCCTTGCGAGTCGCCCGGCAGAGGCGACCGTTTGCAGCCCGGCGTGCGTCACTTCCTTTTATTGCGAGGTTACGTCATGGCCATCACTTCCCAGGACATCTGCAACGCCGCTGAGCAGCTCAACGGTTTCGTCGGCTTTCATGGCAAGCGCGGCGTTCATATCGTGCGTTTTTCCGAGGACGCGTTCGGCATGGACGTGGCCGACGACAGTATCACCCCCTGCAACGAATTCGTCTGGCGACCCGAGCAAGGGCCGCGCATGGCCTTGTGCCGGTCGCGCCTGGCACTGTTGCTGGAGCAGCATGTGGACGACCGCCTGAACATCGGCGAGCCCTTGCGTACCTACTTGCGGCGCAGCGATTTGCCGGAGATCGTGGCCGAACGCAATAAACGCTGATGGCCCCCTGCGTAGGAACACCCTTGCAGTGCGAATAGGTTGTTCCTACAACAGATGGTGTGCCGAGCCTTCGGGCGCCTGTCGCAGCAGCGCCTCAAGGCTTTCTTTCGTCAAAGGTCGGCTCAGGAAGTAACCCTGCACTTCATGGCAGCGGTCCTTCTCAAGCGTCCTGAGCTGTTGTTCACTCTCCACGCCCTCGGCGGTCACCGTCAGCCCCATGGCTTCGCCCAGGTTGATGATTGCCTGGACCACAGCGCGATCATTGCCACTGGTGTTGTTCAGGCCGGCGATGAAGCGTTTGTCGATCTTTATGCTGTCGAACGGGTAGGTGCGCAGATAGCCCAGCGACGAGTAACCGGTGCCAAAGTCGTCCATGTTCAGGCGCACACCAAGCTCCTTGAGTGACAGCATGGTGCTGAGTGCGCCTTCGATGTCGTTGAGCATCACGTTCTCGGTGATCTCCAGCTCCAGGCGCTGGGCGGGTAGCGCGGTTTCCAGCAGGATGTCGCGCACATCGGCCACCACATCGCTGCGCAAGAACTGGGCGGGCGACAGGTTCACCGAAATCAACAGGTCTGCCGGCCAGTCGTGGGCCGTGCGGCAGGCTTCGCGCAGTACCCAACGGCCCAGCGCAACAATGATGTCGCTCTGCTCGGCCAGCGGGATGAAGGTGTCTGGCCCCAGCAGCCCTTCGTGCGGGTGCTGCCAGCGCAGCAGGGCTTCGACCGCGACGATGCGCAGGTCGCCCAGGCGATAGCGCGGCTGGTAGTGCAGCTCGAACTCCTGGTTCTGCAGGGCACGGCGCAAATCGTTTTCCAGTTGGCGACGGTACTGGATCTGCTGGTTCATTTCGGCGGCGAAATAGCGCCAGGTGCTCTTGCCATCTGCCTTGGCCTGGTACAGCGCGATGTCGGCGCAGCGGATCAGCTCGCCGGCATCGAAGCCCAGGGTGCGGCTTTGTGCGACGCCAATGCTGGCGCCAATGTGCAGTGGCTGGTTGTCAAACACGATAGGTTGCTGCAACAGGCTGATCAGGCGTGCGCAGAAGCGATCGACCTCGCTGCGGTTATCCATGCCAGTCAGAACCAGGATGAACTCGTCACCCCCAAGGCGTGCGACCAGGTCGACATCGCGGGTGGTGTCGCGCAGGCGTGTCGCCACCTCTTGCAGCACGGCGTCACCGGCGGCGTGGCCGAGGGAATCGTTGATCGGCTTGAAGTTGTCCAGGTCCAGCAGCAGTAAGGTGAGTGGCGGCGAGTCGCTGCCGCGCAGCAATACCTGTTCGAGATGCCGGGCGAGTTTGTTGCGATTGGCCAGCCCGGTCAGCGGGTCGTGCAGCGAGAGGTGCTGGATGCGCGCATGGGCGTCGACCTCGTCCGTGATGTCGCTGGCGGTACCGCGAAAGCCGGTAGGCTTGCCGTCGTACCAGATCGCTCGCGCCGAGATGCGGCAGTAGCGGTTCTGCCCGTTGTGATCACGGTAGGTGCAGCGCAGGTTTGCCAACTGCTGGGGGTCGGCGGCGGCCAATGCGTCGAGCCAAGGCGACAACGGCGTGGTATCGCAGGCCAGCAGCTGGTTGACCGGCTGGCCCAGCCAGTCGTCAACCGGGTAGCCGGTGACACTGACGAAACGCTGGGAAAGATAGGTCAGGCGTTGTTGCCGGTCGGTTTCCCAGATCCAGTCGGAAGCGGCTTCGGCCACGGCGCGAAAACGCTGCTCGCTGGCCTCCAGGGCCTGGTTGCTCTGTTGCAGGCGCTTGAGGCTGAGGTCGATGGCGCGGGAGCTGCGCAGGGCATGGCGGAACAGGTAGAGCATCACCAGGCCCAGTATCAACAGGGCGCAGAGCAGCGCAGGCAACATCGCCCAGAGCAATTGCTGCCCCGGCAGCGGGCTGGTCCAGGCCAGGTGGTAGCCGGTATCGCCCAGCTCGATGCGCTGATGGCCATGCTCGCCTGTGCCGTGTTTCTCGATATGCATACCCGCCAGACCCGCACCGGTGCCCAGGCGCGCGAGCTTGTCCTCGGTCAGCTGGTCGACGAACAGCATGACGGGCGCCTGGCTCACTTCGCTGGCCGACACGTCTTTGTCGGGGCGTACGGCGGCCGCGCTGAGCACTGCAGGCCAGCCGTTGAACAGCACGAACCGGGTAATTTGCTCGCGAGCGCTGGCGGCCGCCCGCGCTTGGCTGATGATCGGTTGCAGGGGCGCTTCTATATAGGTACTGGCTTGCGCCTCGCTGGGCTTGCCTTTGAACAGGGCGTAGGTGGTGCGCTGGTCGTCCACCACGAATACGCCTTCATAGCCACTGGCGCTGTACAGCGATTCGCCGACGTTCTTCTCCTCGTAGGCCCATTGCCAGTCGGCCTTGCCGGCCAGGTGCTCGAAGGCCGCATCCCACACGGCATAGCTGGACAGAAACTGGCGTGAGGCGAGCAACCGTTGTTCGAGGGCCTGGCTGGCATGGAAGGCGCTGCGTTGCTGCTCCTGGCGATCGAGGGTGGCAGCAATATTGAGCAACGCGCCCAAGGTAACCAGGCAGGCCAAGGCGAAAACCGCGCAAAAGCCTGCAATCAAGCGGCGGACTTGGAAATGTGGGGTGGCAAGGGTGGGTGGAAGGTCGGCGTTCCTGGCCATGCGCGAGCGACTCCTTCAAGAACAGCAGCCTCCCGCAGGGCAATCAGGAAGGAGGTTCAGTCAGGATAGGCCAGCCTGAGCCCGGCGGCCTCGCTTTGCGCGAAATTGACCTGGTCACGACCAGCGTGCTTGGCGGTGTACAAGGCCTTGCCAGCCTGTTCGAGCCAGTGCTCGGGGGATTCAAGGTCTGCATGAAACGCGGACAAGCCAATGCTGAGGCTGATGCGCAAATGCGGCAGTTGCGGATTGCGATAGTTCGCCACCCGCTCGCGCAAGCGCTCCATGGCCTGGCAGGCCTGCGCCTCGTGGGTGTCTGGCAGGATCACGCAGAATTCGTCGCCGCCATAGCGCCCGGCCTGGTCGACGTCACGCAGGTTGCGTTTGAGCTCTTCGCTCATCTGCCTAAGCACGCAATCGCCGACCACGTGGCCAAAGGTGTCGTTGATGGTCTTGAAGTGGTCAATGTCGATGAGGGCGATCACCGCATGCTGCTGTTGCTGGCAGGTCTGGAACCTGACTTGCAACAGGTCTTTCCAGGCCCCGTGGTTGAGCAAACCGGTCAGGCTGTCGGTAAGGCTCAGCGCACTGAGGCGGCGTTTGTGCTCGGCCAGCTTGATTGCCAGTTGGTAGCAGACCCAGCCAAGGGCCAAGGGGTAGAGCGTCAACATTGGCAGGCACGCGTAAACCTGCAGTGGTGTGGCGTTGAGTTGTAGCCCGGGGCCGAACACCAGCGTGGCCAGGAGCATACCGGCGAGCTGCGCCAGTACACCGCGTACGAGCAGGCGCTTGCCACCTGCGGCGACGTTGTTCATGGTCATCATCGACAGAACGGTGACGCTGGGCAGTGGGTTGAACTGCATGGTGGCAGTCCAGAAGCCCCCCATCAGCGAGTCCAGCAGCAGGTTGCGTTGCTCTGCCTGGTAAGGCGTTGCCGAGCGGATTGCCCACAGGTAGGCGGCATGTGGCCAGAAAAGTCCATTGAACAGTAACAGCAGCCAGGCCCACATCGGCGGCGATAGCGGCGCCACCGCTGCCACTACACTGAACAGACCGATGCCCATACCGATGATGCGCGGCAGGTAGATGCGCTTGACGAAAGAAAGTCCCTTGCCGCTGCGGTTGTCCATCATGGTTATCATTCTTCTGCCAAGGCGCCGTTTATCGCATAACTCGCGTGAAT
>NZ_JANIAG010000053.1:0-31893 GCF_028682155.1 Pseudomonas sp. 39004 | reverse complement strand
AGCAGGGTGAAGATATCGTTCACCTGCATGGCCACCTTGGGCTCGAACCCTGCCTGCTGGAATACCCGCGCACCGTCACGGTGGGTGGCGAAGCCTTGGGTCAGGGTGATGAACGTGGAGTCGGCGAGGTCTGCCAGGTCCACCTCGGCTTGTTCGGCAAAGGGCGAGTCGGTGGGGACGGCGAGGAAGATATCGTCGGAGAACAGCGGCAGTTGCTCGCAGGCGGGGTCGCTGACACTTTCATCGAGCGATACCAGGATGGCCTCCAGTTCGTGGTTTTTCAGGCGTTGCAGCAGGTCGACGTTCGAGCCCAGGGTCAGGTCGATGTTGAGCTCGCTGCGGCGCAGCTTCAGGCCCATGACCAGTTTTGGCACGGTCTTCACGGTCAGTGAATACAAGGCGCCAAGGCGGAAGCGTTCGGCGTAGAAGCCTGCGGCTTCGCGGGTCTGGCGCACCATCTGCTCGGCGTCCTGGATCAGCTGACGGGCTTTTTTCTCCAGTACGTAGGCGCTCTCCAGCGGAATCAGCTGGCGGCCTTCGTGCTTGAACAGCGGGCAACGCAGGGCGTTTTCCAGCGAGTGGATGGCGCGGTGCACGCTGACGGCACTGGTGGAGAGTTCGGCGGCGGCCCGGCCGAGGTTGCCACTGCGCATGAAGGCGAGGAAGGTTTCCAGCTTTTTCAGGGTCAGTTCTTCGTCGATGAGCATGTGGGGGCCTGGGGGAGGGGAGCGTGGGACAAATGTAGGCGCGAGCTTAGCTCGCGATGCGCCGCGCGGGCGGCGCTCGATCTCATAGGCGCTAGAGCGCTCAAGGCATGCTCCAAAGCCATCACCCCATCGATTCAATCAACGCCCACAACCGCGGATCATCAAAGTCCCGAATCACCAACCCAGCACCCGCCTCCATCAGCCGTTCAGCTGTCTGCGTAGTGGCTACCCCCACCGTAAAGATACCCGCCCCGCTGGCAGCCCTGACCCCGGGCAGCGAGTCCTCGAAGGCCAGCGCCTGACCGGCCACCGCGCCAAGGCGCTGCAACCCGGTCAGGTAGGGCAGCGGGTCCGGCTTGGCACGTTCAAGCTCTTCGGCCACCAGCACATGCTCGAAACGTGCCCCCAGCCCCATGGCCTGCAACATGTGCTCGGCATTGAGCCGCGGTGCGTTGGTGACCACGCACATGCCCAGGCCACAGGCCTGGGCGTGCTCCAGCAGGCGCAACAGCCCCGGCATCGGTTCGAGCGACGGCGCCAGCGAGCGGAATAACGCCTCTTTGCGGTCTGCCAGCGCCAGGCACTCCTGTGGGCTGGCATCGGCAAACAGCTCGGCGAACAGTGCGCCGTTGGCCCGGCCACTGACCTGCGCATCGAACTGGGCCTGGGAAAGTTCGCGGCCATCATGTTCACGCAGCAACTGGCGGAAAGCCTGCAAGTGCAGGGTATCGGTATCGGTAAGGGTTCCGTCGAGGTCGAACAGCAGGGCAGTCAGCATCAGGTATCCAAGTATGAAAAAACACAAGCCCAACGATCATAACCAAAGCTGACGACGAAGGGGGCTGTTCAGTGCGCTGCGAAAAGAGTACAAATGTGCTCCATGGACAATATGACCCCCAAACGCCGCGCCATTCTCGAATTCATTCGTGAGCGCATCACCGACCACGGCCAGCCACCGAGCCTCGCCGACATCGCCACGCGCTTCGGCTTTGCCTCGCGCAGTGTCGCGCGCAAGCACATCACCGCCCTGTGCCAGGCCGGTTACATCGACGTCACGCCAAACCAGGCCCGTGGCATTCGCCTGGCCCAGCCCCTGCGCCGCCCGGAAATCCTCGAAGTGCCGGTATTGGGCCAGGTCGCCGCAGGTGCGCCGATCGGCCCGGACCTCGGTATTCACGAGCAATTGCTGATCGACCCCAGCCTGTTCCGGCGCACACCCGATTACCTGTTGAAGGTGCGCGGCGACTCGATGATCGACGACGGCATCTTCGACGGTGACCTGGTCGGCATTCGCCAGCAGGGCGAGGCTCGTGACGGGCAGGTCGTGGTTGCCCGCCTGGACGGCGAGGTGACCATCAAGCGCTTGCAGCGCCAGGCCGGTGGTTACCGGCTGCTGCCACGCAACCCGGCCTATGCGCCGATCGATGTGGGGCCTGAACAGGCGTTCTTCATCGAAGGCGTGTTCTGCGGCCTGTTGAGGCGCGACTGATGGGCGCGGTGGTCGATCTCGACAGGCTGCTCGACCAGCGTCAGGTCTGGCGCGGCCGGCAGGTTCAGGCACGGCCCCTGGGGTTGCAGCCCACCGGCCATGCCGCGCTGGACCAACGCCTTGCCGAGGGCGGCTGGCCGGCCGCAGCACTCAGCGAACTGTTGCTGGCCAGCCCCGGTTGCGGTGAGCTGCAGTTGCTATGGCCTTCACTGGCACGCCTGACCGCTGAAGGCGGGCGGGTGGTGCTGGTCGCGCCGCCGTTTATTCCCTTTGCCCCTGCCTGGCAGGCAGCGGGGGTGGATTTACGCTGGCTGGTCCAGGTGGCCGCCGCGCCGGTCGACGCGCTCTGGGCGGCTGAGCAATGCCTGCGCTCGAGCAGTTGCGCCGCCGTGCTGTGCTGGCCAGAACGCGCCGATGACCGTGCACTGCGGCGCCTGCAGGTGGCCGCCGAGACCGGCCAGGCGCTGGCCTTCGCCTGTCGCCCGCAGCAGGCGGCAAACAATCCGTCGCCAGCCGCTTTGCGCATTGCCATCGACACCCGGCCAGCACAATGGCGCGTGCTCAAGAGCCGAGGTGGCATGCCCCCGGCGCAGCCCATCGCCTGCCCCGGGCAGGGCTGATGCATCATGCTCTGGGCCTGCATTCTGCTGCCACAGCTGGCGCTGGACACGGTGCTGCGCGAACGCGACGACCCCGATACGCCACTGGTGCTGATTGGCGGCCCCACTCAGCGGCGCGTCTTGCAGGCGGTCAACCCCGCTGCTGCGGCACTGGGCCTGCGTGCCGGGCAAACCCTGACGGCGGCCCGTGCCCTGGCCGATGGCTTCACTTGCGTGGAAGCCGACGGCAAACGCATCGAACAGTTGCAACAACTGCTGGCAGCCTGGGCCTATCGTTTCAGTGCCCAGGTGAGCCTGCATTACCCACGGGCGCTGCTGCTGGAAGTAGGCTCCAGCCTGCAATTGTTCGGCCCCTGGCCATTGTTCGAGGCACGCCTGCGCCAAGAGCTCAGTGAGCTGGGCTTGCGTCAGCGCATCGTGCTGGCCAGTAACCCGGTGGCGGCGCGCATGCTCGCCAATGGCCACGATGGCTTGGCGGTGACCTGCGCCGAAGAGGCGCGCGCAGTGCTGGCACGCATGCCAATCGAGCGTGTCGGGCTGCCTCAGGAGGCCGCCGAGGCCTTTGCCCGTATGGGGCTGCGCCAGCTCGGCCAGGTCATGGCCTTGCCTCGCGATGCCCTGGCCAAACGCTTTTCTGCCCAGGTCCAGCTGCACCTGGACCAATTGCTCGGCCTGCGTAGCTTGGGGTTGGCTTTCTACCAGCCGCCTGACCGCTTCGAAGCGCGTCTGGAGCTGAACTTTGACGTTGAATCGCACCAGGCGCTGCTGTTCCCATTGCGCAGAATGCTCAATGACCTTGGCGCGTTCCTGGCCGGGCGCGATTGCGGCGTGCAACGCTTCTGCCTGCACCTTGAGCATGCCGAAGGGCCTGACACGCAACTGCAGGTGGGGCTGCTGGCGGCCGAGCGTGATGCCGGCATGCTCTTCGAGTTGGCCAAAGGGCGGCTGGAGCCGCTGCAGCTGCGCGCCCCGGTTCGTAACCTGCGCCTGGTCGCCGATGACTTGCCACCCTTCGTGCCCCAGTACCAGGCGCTGTTCGACCCCCGAACCCAGCAGGCCCAGCCCTGGGAGCAACTGCGTGAGCGGTTGCGTGCGCGCTTGGGCGATGAGGCGGTAAAAGGGCTGAGCGCCGAGGCCGACCATCGCCCCGAATGTGCCTGGCAAGCGGTGGAGCAGGGCGAACGCGCGAGCCTGCAACTGATGCCAGGTAGCCGCCCCGGCTGGCTGCTCCCGACGCCTTTGGCCCTTGACGACGCAGGGCACCGCTTGTTGGGCCAAGCCGAGCGCATCGAATCGGGCTGGTGGGACGGTGGCGACGTGCGTCGCGACTACTACCGCATCGAAACCCGCGAAGGCCTGCGTGGCTGGGCCTACCGCGACCTCAGCCAGCCAGGCCCGTTGTGGCTGCAAGGCTGGTTCGCATGAATACGTTCGGCTATGCCGAATTGCATTGCCTGTCGAACTTCAGCTTCCAGCGGGGTGCGTCGAGTGCCGATGAGTTGTTCCGGCGTGCCCGCGAGCAGGGCTACCAAGCCTTGGCGATCACCGATGAGTGCACCCTGGCCGGTATCGTGCGCGCCTGGCAGGCGGCCAAGGAGCACCAGCTGCAACTGATTGTCGGCAGTGAAATGCGCCTGCAGGATGGCCCCAGGCTGGTGCTGCTGGCGGAAAACCTGGCGGGCTACCAGAGCCTGTGCGCACTGGTTACCCGTGCGCGACGGCGGGCGGAAAAGGGCGCGTATCAGGTGTTCGGCGATGACCTGCGCGCGCACAATGAAGGGTTGCTGGCGCTATGGATTGCCGACGACCCCGATGACCCTGCGCCTGGCCACTGGCTGCACACGTTGTTCGCCGAGCGGCTCTGGCTGGCGGTGCACTTGCACCGAGGCAGTGACGACGAGGTGCGCCTTGGCAAGCTTCGCGAACTGGCGGGCAAGGTCGGTATCCGCGCCGTGGCCTGTGGCGACGTGCACATGCACGTACGCGGTCGCCGTGCCCTGCAGGATTGCATGACCGCCATCCGCCAGCACTGCCAGGTAGCCGAGGCCGGGCGCCACCTGTTCGCCAATGGCGAGCGTCACCTGCGCACCCCGCAGCAGCTGCAGGAACTGTACCCCGCTGATTTGCTGGCCGAGACCCTGGCCGTTGCCGAGCGCTGCCGTTTCGACCTCAGCGAACTCAAGTACCAGTACCCGCGTGAACTGGTGCCCGAAAACCATACCCCCGCAAGCTGGCTGCGCGAACTGTGCGAGCGAGGCTTGCCGTTGCGCTGGCCGGCCGGGCCGAGCGACAAGGTGCGCGAAGTGCTGGCACAGGAGCTGGCACTGATCGAAGAGCTGGCTTACGAAAGCTACTTCTTGACCGTGCACGACATCGTCGCCTTCGCCCGCAGCCAGCATATCCTTTGTCAGGGCCGGGGTTCGGCGGCCAACTCGGTGGTGTGTTTCGTGCTGGGGATCACCGAACTCGACCCCATGCAGCACCGCCTGCTGTTCGAGCGTTTTCTGTCACGCGAGCGCAACGAGCCGCCCGACATCGACGTGGACTTCGAGCACGACCGCCGCGAAGAAGTGATCCAGTACGTGTTTCGTCGCTATGGCCGGCATCGCGCCGCACTCACCGCCGTGGTCAACACCTATCACGCTGCCGGTGCGGTGCGTGATGTGGCGCGGGTACTGGGGCTGCCGGCCGATCAGGTGGATGCATTGGCCAAGTGCTGCGGCCGCTGGAGTGATCGCATCCCCGATGCACAGCGCCTGGCCGAAGCGGGTTTCGAGGCCAGCAGCCCATCGTTGCGGCGGGTGCTGATTCTGGCCGCTGAGCTGATCGGCTTTCCCCGGCACCTGTCGCAACACCCTGGCGGCTTTGTCATCTCGCAACAGCCGCTCGACCAACTGGTGCCGGTGGAAAACGCCGCGATGCAAGACCGCACGGTGATCCAGTGGGACAAGGACGACCTGGACATGGTCGGGCTGCTCAAAGTCGATGTACTGGCCCTGGGCATGCTCAGCGCCTTGCGCCGTTGTTTCGACCTGCTGCAACGCCACCGTGGCCGGCAACTGACCTTGGCGAGCATTCCAGCTGAAGACCCGGCCACCTACGCGATGATCAGCCGGGCCGAGACCATGGGTGTGTTCCAGATCGAATCACGGGCGCAAATGGCCATGTTGCCTCGGCTCAAACCCACCACCTTCTACGACCTGGTGATCGAGGTGGCCATCGTGCGCCCCGGGCCGATCCAGGGCGACATGGTCCACCCTTACTTGCGCAGGCGCCTGAAGCAGGAACCGGTCACCTACCCCTCGCCGAAGTTGCAGGAAGTGTTCGAGCGTACCCTGGGGGTGCCGCTGTTTCAGGAACAGGTCATGGAACTGGCCATGGTGGCTGCCGACTACAGCCCGGGCGAGGCCGACCAGTTAAGGCGCAGCATGGCTGCCTGGAAGCGCCACGGTGGGCTGGAGCCGCACCGTGAGCGGCTGATACAGGGCATGTTGCGCAATGGTTACGACCTGTCGTTTGCCGAGCGCATCTTCGAACAGATCAAGGGCTTCGGCAGCTATGGCTTTCCTGAGTCTCACGCGGCCAGCTTTGCCTTGCTGTGTTATGCGAGCAGTTGGCTCAAGTGCCATGAGCCGGCCATTTTTACCTGTGCGTTGGTCAACAGTTGGCCCATGGGTTTCTACAGCCCCGACCAACTGCTGCAGGAGGCCAGGCGCCAAGGTATCGAGGTGCGGCCGGTGGATGTGTTTCACAGCGAGTGGGATTGCACGCTCGAGCGCGTGGCTGAAAGTGCCCTGGCCATTCGCCTGGGGTTGCGGCAGATTCGGGGCTTTGCCGAGGCCGATGCCCGGCGCCTGGAGCAGGCGAGGGCGCAACGGCCCTGGCGCGATGTCGAGGATCTGTGCTTGCGTGCAGGGCTCGACCAGCGTGCGCGCGCCCGCCTGGCGGACGCCGGGGCGCTGAGGGCCCTGGCGCGTGACCGCCACCAGGCGCGCTGGCAGGTGGCGGCCGTGCAACCGCAACTGCCCTTGTTCGCTGAAGTTGACGCAGCCCCGGAGGGCGCGGTGGCGCTACCGGCGCCGACCGTGGGTGAAGACCTGGTCAGCGATTATCAAACCTTGGGCACCACGCTTGGGCCACACCCGTTGACACTGCTGCGCCCACGCTTGCGCGCGTTGGGCTGTCGCAGTTCGTGCGAGCTGGCAGCTGTCGAGCATGGCGACAGCATTGCCGTGGCCGGGCTGGTGGTGGGCAGGCAACGCCCGCAAACCGCCAGCGGGGTGACGTTTGTGACGTTGGAGGATGAGTACGGCATGGTCAATGTGGTGGTGTGGCGTGACTTGGCCGAGCGGCAGCGGCGAGCATTAGTGGGCTCGCAATTGCTCAAGGTGAGCGGGCGGCTGGAGCAGGAGAATGGCGTTCGCCACCTGATCGCGCGGCGGCTGGAGGATGTCAGCCCCTTGCTGCAGGGGCTGGATGTCCGTAGCCGCGATTTTCACTGAGCCGTGTAGGGGCGGTGTCGGTCAGACCATCGCCAACCGTTGTTTGCGGGTCGGCGGTGGAAACGCCCGGTCGATTGCCCGTAGGTCTTCGCTGCTCAAGGTCAGCACACCCGCCGCCGCATTCAGCCGCACATGCTCTGGCGCTACCGCCTTGGGAATGGCGATCACCCCATCTTCACGGGTCACCCAGGCCAGACTGACCTGGGCCGTTGTCGCGCCATGGCGCTCGGCGATCTCCAGCAGCACAGGATGCTGCAGCAACTGCCCGGCCTGAGCCAGTGGGCAGTACGCCATGGTTGGCAATGCACGCTTCTGGCTCCACGGCAGCAGGTCGAACTCGATGCCGCGCTGCGTCGGGTTGTACAGCACCTGGTTGGTGGCGCAATCGGGGTTGTTCAGTTCGCGCAGGTCATCGACGTCGAAGTTGGACACCCCCCAGCGCTTGATCTTGCCCTGTTCGCGCAGGCGCTCGAATGCCTCGACGGTCTGCTCAAGTGGATGCTGGCCACGCCAATGCAGCAGGTACAGGTCGATGCAGTCGGTACCCAGGCGTTTGAGGCTGCGCTCGCAGGCAGCCGGCACGCCCCGCGTACTGGCATTGTGCGGATAGACCTTGCTGACCAGAAACACCTGGTCGCGACGCCCGGCGATGGCCTGGCCGACCACTTCCTCCGCGCCGCCCTCGGCATACATTTCAGCGGTATCGATCAGGCTCAGGCCCAGTTCGATACCCTGTTGCAGGGCAGACACCTCAGCTGCACAGCGGCCGGGGTCTTCACCCATGTACCAGGTGCCCTGGCCAATGGCCGGAACGCTCGAACCTGCCAGTTTCACGTGTCGCATGTCACCTCCGGGATCAGGGTATGGGAAAGCAGTACCTCGAGCAGCGCTTGCGCTGCGGTGGACAATTTGTGCTCGCTCAGGGCAATGACGCCGATGCGCCGTTCGACCGAGGGCTCGACCAAGGGCAGGCAGCGGGCGCCGAGCTCCTGCATCTGGTTGATGCACAGCGCCGGTACTGCGCTGACGCCCAGGCCACTGGCAACCATGCGCCCAATGGTAGACAGCTGATGGCTTTCGAACGCCACCGCCAACTTGCCGTGCCTGGCCGCGACGTTCTGTTCCATCAGCAGACGCACCGCCGAAGGGCGCTGCAAGGCAATGAAGTCTTCGGCCAGCAGTTGCGCCCAACTGACCCTGGGCAACAACGCCAACGGTGAGTCAGCGGGTACCACGGCGACGAAGCGGTCCATGTACAACGGGTAGAAAACAAGGCCATCGGTGTTGTCCGGTTCGAAACCGATGCCCAGTTCGACGCGACGATGGCGCACCAGTTCCAGTACCTGTTCGTTGATCACATCGTGCACGGTGACGTTGACCTTCGGGTAGCGCTGGCGAAACACCTTGAGCGAGCGGGGCAGCAGGTTGCCTGCAAAAGCCGGCATCGCCGCCACTGAAACCCGCCCCAGTTGAAGGGTGAAGCGCTGGCGCAGCAGTTCTTCGGTGTCGTCCCAGTCGGCCAGCAGGCGCCGCGCCAGTGGCAGCAGCACTTCACCTTCGGCGGTCAGGCTGACACTGCGGGTGGTGCGGCTGAGCAAGGCGCCGCCTAGGTTTTCCTCAAGGGCCTTGATGGTCAGGCTCAATGCCGGTTGCGAAACATGCAGATGCTCGCCGGCCTGGGCGAAGCTTTGGTACTTGGCCACGGCGACGAAGGCGCGGAGTTGCTTGACGTTCATGACGGGCCTACTGTTTGTTTTGAAATAGTTATCAATCGATGATGGAAACAAAATTAACAAATCAGTCGTCTGCGGTGAAGATGGCAGCACACGCTCACCGACAGCCTCGTCGGTTCAACAACTACAAAAGGCGGATCAACATGGCCGGACTGGACAAGCGCGTAGCAACCTATGAAGAGGCCCTCGACGGCCTGACCGACAACATGACGGTACTGGCCGGTGGCTTTGGCCTGTGCGGCATTCCAGAAAACCTCATCAACGAGATCAAGCGCCGTGGCGTCAAGGGCCTGACCGTGGTCTCCAACAACTGCGGTGTCGACGGTTTCGGCCTGGGTGTACTGCTGGAAGAGCGGCAGATTCGCAAGATGATCGCGTCCTACGTGGGCGAGAACGCCGAATTCGAACGCCAACTGCTTAGTGGTGAACTGGAAGTCGAACTGACCCCCCAAGGCACCCTCGCCGAGAAAATGCGTGCCGGCGGCGCTGGCATCCCGGCCTTCTTCACCGCCACCGGCTATGGCACCCCGGTTGCTGATGGCAAGGAAGTGCGTGAATTCAAAGGCCGCCACTACATTCTCGAAGAATCCATCACCGGTGACTTCGCCATCGTCAAGGGCTGGAAGGCCGACCATTACGGCAATGTGGTGTACCGCAACACCGCGCAGAACTTCAACCCGCTGGCGGCCACCGCCGGCAAGATCACCGTGGTTGAAGTGGAAGAGATCGTCGAACCGGGCGTGCTACTGCCCAGCGAGATCCACACCCCCGGTATTTTCGTGGACCGCGTGATTGTCGGCACCTTCGAAAAGCGTATTGAAAAGCGCACCGTCAAGGCCTGAGCGCCATCCTTCAGAACAACAAAGAGATCCTGACCATGGCACTGACCCGCGAACAGATGGCGCAACGCGTCGCCCGTGAACTGAAGGACGGCTACTACGTCAACCTTGGCATTGGCATTCCGACACTGGTGGCCAACTACGTACCCGACGATATGGATGTCATGCTGCAGTCGGAAAACGGCTTGCTCGGCATGGGCGAGTTTCCTACCGAAAGCACCATCGATGCCGACATGATCAACGCCGGCAAGCAGACCGTCACCGCCCGCCGTGGCGCCTCGATCTTCGACTCGGCGCAATCGTTCGCCATGATCCGTGGTGGCCACGTCGACCTCACCGTGCTGGGCGCCTTCGAAGTGGATGTGCAAGGCAACATCGCCTCGTGGATGATCCCCGGCAAGCTGGTCAAGGGCATGGGCGGTGCCATGGATCTGGTGGCCGGTGCCGACAACATCATCGTCACCATGACCCACGCCTCCAAGGACGGTGAGTCCAAGTTGCTGGAGCGTTGCAGCCTGCCGTTGACCGGTGCCGGTTGCATTCGCAAGGTACTGACCGACCTTGCCTACCTGGAAATCGACAATGGCGCCTTTATCCTGCGCGAGACGGCGCCGGGGGTGAGCGTCGAAGAAATCATCGAGAAAACCGCCGGCAAGCTGATCGTGCCGGATGATGTGAAAGAGATGACGTTCTAACCTCTGCTGTGATCATCAACCCTGTGCGAGCGAGCTTGCACAGGGTTTTTGCTGTTGATTCAAGATCAGTTTGATAAAACCAATAAAAGGACATGACTGTGGCCGCTGAAATCCAAGACAGCCGTTCCGCCCGCTTTGCCTTGCGCTGTTCCAACTGGGCTGAACGCTGGTTCCCTGATTCCTGGGTATTCGCCGCCCTTGCGGTAGTGCTGGTGTGCCTGGGCGCCCTGGTGATGGGCGCCAAACCGACCGACACCGCCAAGGCCTTCGGCGATGGCTTCTGGAGCTTGATCCCGTTCACCATGCAGATGGCGTTCGTGGTCATTGGCGGCTATGTGGTGGCCAGCTCGCCGCCTGCCGCGCGGCTGATCGACCGCTTGGCGCGTATCCCCAGCAACGGCCGCTCGGCGGTGTGCTGGGTTGCGCTGATCTCGATGCTGGCCTCGTTGCTCAACTGGGGCCTGTCGCTGGTATTCGGTGGCCTGCTGGTGCGCGCACTGGCGCGCCGCACTGACCTGAAAATGGATTATCGCGCCGCTGGCGCCGCCGCCTACCTTGGCCTTGGCGCGGTATGGGCGCTGGGCCTTTCGTCTTCGGCAGCGCAACTGCAGGCCAACCCGGCCAGCTTGCCGCCGTCGATTCTGTCGATCACCGGGGTGATTCCGTTCACCGAAACCATCTTCCTCTGGCAGTCGGGGGTCATGCTGGCGGCGCTGGTGATCGTATCGTTGGTGGTGGCCTATGCCACCGCCCCAGGCGCGACCAGCGCGCGTACGGCGGAACAATGCGGCGTCGACCCAAGCTTCACCGCGCCGCCACCGGCCCAGCGCAGCCGGCCCGGCGAGTGGCTGGAGTACAGCCCGATCCTGACCTTGCTGCTGGTGGCCCTGGCCGGTGGCTGGCTGTACCAGGAGTTCGCCACCAAGCCTGCAATCACCGCCATCTCCGGGCTTAACACCTACAACTTCCTGTTCATCATGCTGGGTGCCTTGCTGCACTGGCGCCCGCGCAGCTTCCTCGATGCGGTGACCCGTGCCGTGCCCACCACCACCGGGGTGCTGATCCAGTTCCCGTTGTATGGCTCGATCGCGGCGGTCCTCACCCAGGTCAAGGGCGTGGACGAACAGACCCTGGCCCACCACATTTCCACTTTCTTCGTACAGATCGCCTCCCACGATACCTACGCCGTGCTGATGGGCGTGTACTCGGCAGTGCTGGGCTTCTTCATCCCCTCGGGCGGGGGCAAATGGATCATCGAGGCGCCCTATGTGATGCTGGTGGCCAATGACCTGCAATATCACCTGGGTTGGGCCGTGCAGATCTACAACGCTGCCGAAGCCCTGCCAAACTTGATCAACCCGTTCTACATGCTGCCGCTGCTGGGCGTGCTGGGCCTCAAGGCGCGCGACCTGATCGGCTTCTCGTTCGTGCAATTGCTGGTGCATGCACCCTTGGTACTGGTGCTGCTGTGGGCGTTGGGTACGACATTGCAGTATGTGCCGCCTGTGATGCCTTGAGATCAGGGCCAGCATTTCGCGCGCAGTCCACGTATCATCGGTGCGCGCGAGCCTTGCATCTGCCTTCGCCTGGGAAAACTGCGTCACATGTCTATCCGATTGAAATTGCTGAGAAAGAAACTGGGCCTGACCCTGGAATTGCTGGCCGATAAAACCGGCATGACCAAGAGCTACCTGTCCAAGGTCGAGCGTGGCCTGAACACGCCGTCGATCGCTGCGGCGCTGAAGCTGGCGCGGGCGCTGAACGTCAATGTCGAAGAATTGTTCGCTGAAGAACAAACCGCGCAGCATCGATACAGCCTGGTGCGTCATGCTGAGCGCCAGGCCCTGGTGGGCGACGGCACAGGGCCGGGGTACGCGGCACTCACCAGCCAGGTGGGTCAGCGCAGCTTGTTGCCGTTCTTGATCCAGCCGCCGACCGAGTTCAGTGACCCGACGTTCAAGGAGCACCAGGGCGAGGAGTTTCTGTTTGTTCATGCAGGCCAGGTAGAGGTGGATTTCATGAACGAACGGGTGCTGCTGGAGCAGGGCGATGCCTTGCATTTCAATGCCCAGACGCCGCACAGGTTACGCTCTGTGGGGCCGCAGCCGGCGCAGTTGCTGGTTGTGGTACACGACGACGGCGAATGAGGGCAGGGTGATGATCGAGGTGTCGCGGTTCTGGCGGGATCCGGCATTGCCCTTCGTCGAGGCCCGGCGCGTAGGGGACGGGCGCCAGGTGTGCTACGCCGCCCATTCCCATGAGAGTTTTTCCATCGGCGTCATCACCGGTGGGCGCAGTACTTACCTGACCGGCGATAGCCAGATCGAAGTGAATGCAGGCGCGACGGTGCTGATGAACCCTGGTGTTGTACATACCTGCAACCCCATCGGGGGCCAGGCCTGGTCTTACTTGATGCTGTTTGTTGATCTGCCGTGGCTGCAGGCGCTGGGTTTTCAGCTTCCCGTACAGACCAGTAGCACTTCGCCGCGCCTCTATAGCCACATGTTGCAGGTATTTGCAGACCTGTTCGACGAAGATCTGCCTGGTCGTGAAGGCCGCGTAGCGACGTTTTTTGACATACTGCCAAGCCTGCTAGGTGACACGCCTGCGGTGAACGTGCCGGAACACCCTCGGTTGGAGGCAGCCGCTGCCTTCATTCGCGCACACCGTACCGACCCGCTGAGCCTTGAAGACATCTGCATGGCCAGTGGCTTATCCCGGTCTTACTTGATTCGGGCCTTTCGCCAGCGTTTCGGCTTGACGCCCCATGGCTACCTGGTTGACCAACGCGTGCAGCTCGCCCGGGCGTACCTGCGCAAGGGCCGTGCTATTGCCGAAGTGGCACTGGCGGCAGGTTTCGCCGACCAGGCGCACTTGCAGCGGGCGTTCAAGAAACACCTGGCGGCAACGCCGGGGCATTACTGCAAGAGTGCCCCGTCGCTCAGATGACCAGATACGCAGCACTGGCCACCAGCAACACGGCCAGCCCGCGGTTCAGCAAGCGCATCTGCCGGGGGTTGCCCAGGCACTGGCGAATCACGCTTCCCGCCCATGCCCAGCTGGCCACCGAGACAAAACAGATCGGCCCATAGATCCAGGTGAACAGCCACAGCAGATGCTGTTCGCCGCCGGTGTAGGCGCCGACACCCGCCACCGCAGCCAGCCATGCCTTGGGGTTGAGCCACTGCATCGCTGCGCCATGCCAGGCCGAGGGCGCGCTCTGCCGCTGCTCGCCACTTAGCTGGCCATCATCGCTGGCCAGTTTCCAGGCCATGTACAGCAAAAAAGCCACCCCACCCCAGTGCAGCAGCACGCCCAGCAGCGGCCAGCGCAGCAACAGTTCATGCAAGCCCAGCCCGACCAGTACCAGCAGCAGGCAGAACCCCAGCGTCGCACCGGCCACATGGGCCAGGCTTGCGCGCAGGCCATGGCGGGCACCGCTGCCCAGGGCGACGATGTTGACCGGGCCAGGGGAGATCGAGGCCGCAAGCGCGAAAGCGGCCATGGACAAAGACAGACTCATGAGGGCAATCCTGTGAGGGGAGTTGTCGAGCATCTTCGGGCAGGGGCGCTCGGGCGTATTGAACAAAAGTCCCCAGGCTGTTACAGGTTTTGTAATAGTTTCTCACTGTCAGAAAAACCTGCTGTGATTGTAGGATCACTTACCCAATTTCTACCCAGGTAACTATGAGCACCTTCGCGGAGCCCCCCAGTCTTCGGCCTTCTCGGCCATCTTCCAGCCGTCCCTGTGACGCTTCCCTTGTGAGTACCCGCTAATGGAATGGCTAGCCGACCCCACGGCCTGGCTAGGCCTGTTGACGCTTATCGTCCTCGAGCTGGTGCTGGGTATCGACAACCTGGTGTTCATCGCCATCCTGGCCGACAAGTTGCCGCCACATCAGCGCGACCGTGCGCGGATCATCGGTTTGAGCCTGGCGCTGATCATGCGTCTGGGCCTGTTGGCGAGTATCTCGTGGATGGTGACGCTGACCGCGCCGCTGATCGAGATGTTTGGCAAGAGCTTCTCGGGCCGTGACCTGATCATGCTGTTCGGTGGTGTATTCCTGCTGTTCAAGGCCACCATGGAGCTGCACGAACGGCTTGAAGGGCACGCCACCCAGGCCAGTGGCGTGGTACGCCACGCGGCGTTCTGGCCGATTGTTGCGCAAATCGTTGTGCTCGATGCGGTGTTCTCGCTGGACGCCGTGATCACCGCCGTGGGCATGGTCGAGCAGCTGTCGATCATGATGATTGCGGTGATCTTCTCGATCGGCATCATGATTGTCGCCAGCAAACCGCTGACCCGCTTTGTCAACGCCCACCCGACAGTGATCATGCTGTGCCTGGGCTTCTTGATGATGATCGGCTTCAGCCTGACTGCCGAAGGCCTGGGCTTCCATATCCCGAAAGGCTACCTGTACGCGGCCATTGGCTTCTCGATCCTGATCGAAGTGTTCAACCAGTTGGCCCGCGCGCGCCGCAAACGCAGCCTGCAGCAGCATCGGCCGCTGCGTGAGCGTACTGCCCATGCGGTGCTGCGCCTGCTGGGCGGCCGTCGGGTCGAGGCCGACGAGGTGGGCGAAGAAATCGCCGACCTGGTCGGGGGCGGCGGCGAAGAGGTGCTGTTCGACCGCCGGGAGCGGGTAATGATCAGTGGTGTACTGAACCTTGCCGAACGGCCGATCCGCACGGTGATGACCGCACGCGCCGAAGTCGATGTGATCGACCTTGCGCAGCCGGCCGCGGCCATCGCCGAAGCCCTGGCGAATTCGCCGTACTCGCGTCTGCCGTTGATCCGCGATGGCCGCATCGATGAGCCGCTGGGCTTCGTGCACAAGAAAGAGTTGTACAAGGAGCTGCTGTCGGGTAGCCAGCCAGACCTGGAACGCATGGCGCGGGCCCCGTTGAACCTGCTGGAAAGCTTCAGCATCCTCAATGCCCTGGAACAGATGCGTGGCCAATCCACCCATATCGCCTTCGTGGTCAACGAATTCGGTGATTTCACCGGCCTGCTGACCATGACCGATATCCTTGAGTCGATTGCCGGTGAACTGCCGGATGCCAGCGAGGTGGAAGGCCCGGGTATCGTTGAGGAGGGTAATGGCTTTGTCGTCAGCGGCGCCCTGAACCTCAGCCAGGTCCAGGCACGTACCGGCTTCAGCGCCCGTGCCACCGAGGACTACCAGACCCTCGCGGGCCTGGTGATGAGCTTGCTGGACCGCCTGCCGGTGGTGGGTGATCGCCTGGCCTGGAATGGCTGGACCATGACCGTGGAGGCCGTTGAAGAGCGGCGCGTGCGCCAGGTACGGCTTATACCGAACGGCGACGCTGACGCAGCAGGTGCTTGAAACCTTCCAGTATCAGTACCAGCACCGCGGTCCAGATCGGCAGGTAAGTCAGCCACTGATCTGGGCCGATGCTTTCACCCAGCAGCAGTGCCACGCCCACCAGCAATACCGGTTCGACGTAGCTGAGCAGGCCAAACAGGCTGAACGGCAACAGACGGCTGGCCAGCACATACGCGATCAGGGCCGAGGCGCTGATCGCCCCCAATACCGGGATCAACGCGTAGAGGCCAGGGTGGGCCATCAAGTCCGCCGCTGACAACGGCCCCTGGATCACGAAGTACAGCGCCCATGGCAACAGCAGGCACATGTCGCACCACAGGCCGCCCAGGTGGTCGGTGCGGCAGCGTCGGCGCAGTACGAAGTAGATCGGGTAGCCGATCATCACCACCAGGGTTTCCCAGGCGAAGCTGCCATGCTGGTACAGCTCGTGCCCGACACCCAGCGCGGCGCAGCACACCGCCACCTTCTGCAGGTGCGACAGGCGTTCGCCGTAGACCAGGCGGCCGGTCAAGACCATGGTCAGCGGCAGCAGGAAGTAGCCCATCGACACTTCCAGGCTGCGCCCATGCAGCGGTGCCCACAGGAACAGCCACAGTTGCACCCCCATAAGCCAGGACGTACCGACCATCCCCAGCAGCAGCACCGGTGTGCGCCGCACCCGCGTCAGCAGCTCGCCGACCCGTTTCCAGTCCTTCGAGGCCAGCATGAACAGGGTGAGGCAGGGCAGCGTCAACAGCGTGCGCCAGCCAAAGATCTCTTCGCCATCGAGCGGCGTGAGCAGGGAGGTATAGAAGTACATCACAGCGAACAAGCAAGACGCCATGACCGATGAAAGGATGCCTTTTGACACGAATGCCTCGAATAGGGGAGTTGAGCGTGTGGATCAGCCGCGCATGATCTCAGGGGGCGCGTCATGCGGCAACCGCGAGACACCGGAGCGTCCGGCCAGCGCTTCGAGGAACGCCTCTGCCGGCATGGGCCGGGCGAACAGGTAACCTTGCTGGAAGTCCACCGCGTGCTGAGCCAGGTAGTCGCGCTGGGCCTCGGTTTCCACGCCTTCGGCGACGATGCCCAGGCCCAGTTTCCCCGACAGCTCGATGATGGTGTCGAGGATGTGCAGGGACAGCGCGTCGACACCGATCATGGCGACGAAGCTCTGGTCGATCTTCAGGTAGTCGACCTTGAACTGGCGCAGGTAGTTGAGGCTCGACTGGCCCGTGCCGAAATCGTCGAGGGCAATCATCACGCCCATTTCATGCAGTTTCTCGAACAACTCCAAGGCCACTGGGGTGGCTTCGATCAGCTTGCGTTCGGTCAGCTCCAGGGTCAGAGCCACCCGGCCGGGCGGAAAGTGCTGAAGGAAGGTCCGGCAGTCGTCGAGCAGGCGCAGGTCGCGGCAATGGTCGGCGGTGATGTTGATGCCGATGTGAAAGCCATCTTCCAGCAGCGCGGCATACGGTGCCAGGCTCTGCGCGGTGTGCAGCATCAGCGCGCGGGTCATGGCGACGATCTGGCCGCTGTGTTCGGCGTAGGGGATGAACAGGTCGGGGCGCACCAGGCCTTCCCGCGGGTGGTTCCAGCGCATCAGCACTTCAGCACCCGCCCAGCGGTAATCGCCCTTGCGCACCACGGGTTGGAAGTACGGCAGAAATTCATCAGCCTCAAGGGCGCGCTGCAACTCGGCACGTGGCGAGGTGGCACGGCGGATTTGCCAGTGGCACGCGGCCCCGGCCAGCACGCCGAGCACCATCAGCAAACTGAGCAGGGCGGGGTAGTGACTGCGCAGCAACTGGCCTTGCTTTTCGGCGCCATAGCCGCCATACACGCTGAACGGGTAGCGGGTCGAGCTCAGCGTCACGGCGGCAGTCGCAGCCGTGGGGGGCACGCCTTTGTGGACGATACCGTCCTTGCCCATCCAGTCGTTGCCGACGCGAATCTGCAACGTATCGTCCGGGCCTATCAGGCGCAGGGCCGTGAGCAGGTGGTCGCCATCCACGGTGCTGATCGCCCCGTGGTCGCCCTCGCTGGCCCGGTACACAAGCAGCGGATGGCCCGGCGTCACTGAGTTGCCATCCATCAGCCAGAGCGTGCCGTTGGTGTACTCGCTCGCGTCGACGACCTCATCGAACTCCCCGAACAGCGACGAGCAATACAGCGTGTTGTGCTGGAACAGGTTGGTCGAACGGACGAAGGCATTGCGGGTGACCTGGCCACGCAGGGCCAGTTTGACCTGTGCGCAGGGGCTACCTGCCAAGGGCAGCAGCGCGTGGGCGGTGCTGGACAAGCTGTCGAGAATGCGCTCGACATGCTCGACCACCTGGGCGGCGGTGGCATGGCTGCTGGCGCGCAGGTCGCGATCGATCTGCCAGTTCATCACCGCCAGGCCACACGCCACCGGGACTACGCCAATCGCCCAGGGCAGCAGGGTGCGCCAACTCCAGCCGGCGCGGCGTCTAGTGGTAAGGGGCATGCTGGCCTAATCTGGTGGAAGATAACGTGCAGAGGATAGCCGCTTGTCGGTGAGGGTGGCTAACTAAAGCGCGACAAAGCAATTTACGCACTGTAGAATCCGGTTACGAATACAACAATAAGGTTCTCCACCTCCGGAGAATCAAGCCCGCCGAGAATGGGTCCATATGACAAACCATGGGTTCAAACTGATCATTGGTGACTTCCTCGCTCGCAGCGTGCGCGGCATCCCGTGCTCACCGCCTTTTTTGTTCTACATCCCCGGAAATCACTAATTTTTCGCTGTAGATGAGGACAAGAACATGGCAGATATTTTCGAAAATCCAATGGGCCTGATGGGCTTCGAGTTCATCGAGCTGGCATCGCCGACACCTGGCGTGCTCGAGCCGGTTCTGCAGATACTCGGTTTCACCAAGGTTGCCACGCACCGTTCCAAAGAGGTGCACCTGTACCGTCAGGGCGGTATCAACCTGATCCTGAACAACGAACCTAAAAGCATCGCCTCGTACTTTGCCGCCGAACATGGCCCATCGGTCTGCGGTATGGCGTTCCGCGTGCGCAATGCCCATGAAGCCTATGCCCGCGCTTTGGAGTTGGGCGCCCAGCCGGTGGAGATCGAAACCGGCCCGATGGAGCTGCGCCTGCCGGCGATCAAGGGTATTGGTGGTGCGCCGCTGTACCTGATCGACCGCTTTGAAGAAGGCAGCTCGATCTACGACATCGATTTCAACTTCATCGAAGGTGTGGATCGCAACCCTGTGGGTGCGGGCCTGAAGATCATCGATCACCTGACCCATAACGTCTACCGTGGGCGCATGGCCTATTGGGCCGGTTTCTACGAGAAGCTGTTCAACTTCCGCGAGATCCGCTATTTCGATATCAAGGGCGAGTACACCGGCCTGACCTCGCGTGCCATGACCGCACCCGACGGCATGATCCGCATCCCGCTCAACGAAGAGTCGTCCAAGGGCGCCGGGCAGATCGAAGAGTTCCTGATGCAGTTCAACGGTGAAGGCATCCAGCACGTGGCCTTCCTCACCGATGACCTGCTCAAGACCTGGGATGCGCTGAAGGGCATTGGCATGCGCTTCATGACCCCACCGCCGCAAACCTACTACGAAATGCTCGAAGAGCGCCTGCCAGGCCACGGTGAGCCGGTGGATCAACTGCAAGCGCGCGGCATCCTCCTTGATGGCGCCGCTGAGTCGGGTGACAAGCGCCTGCTGCTGCAGATCTTCTCGGAAACGTTGCTCGGGCCGGTGTTCTTCGAGTTCATCCAGCGCAAGGGCGATGATGGCTTTGGCGAAGGCAACTTCAAGGCGCTGTTCGAATCCATCGAACGGGACCAGGTTCGTCGGGGCGTGTTGAGCACCGACTGATCCACCCGGGTACCGCCGTCAGGTTTTTTCGGCGGCGGTACCACGCCTGTTGCCCCGCGCCCGGAACAGGCCCCAATAGATGATCGAGCCGGTCACTATGCCCACCAGCACCAGAGAAGGAAGAACCTGCAGCGTCGACTGGCGGATTTCCTGGGCGCTGTAGCCTTTGGCGTATCCCCCCGTGACGGCGTATCCATACTGGGCAGAAATTGACCGCACCGTGTACTCGGACTGTGAAGGCCGATTCGGGTCGCGGCTGTCTCCATGGCTCCAGATGTACTGGTCGCCGAACTCCAGAAGCAGCGTCAGGCCATCCTGGAATGCGCGCAATTCGTTGCGCAGTTCCGCGGCATAACCTGTGACGATCACATTGGGGTTTTGCCCCGGCGCTTGAAAGTGAGTAACCAGCGTGGTGGGCAACACGGGCGAGTCGATCGCCAGCTCAACCCCCTGCCCGGATTGGGCGAAAGCTGACAGATGCTCCAGCGACTCGGTGTGGGTGCTGCAGTACGCTTGCTGGTCTTGCGTCAGGGTCAAGGAGCGTAGCAAGGAGTCGCGGGCCACCTGGTCCTGCAACGTACTGATGACTTCCGTGCATCCCTTGCCTGCCAGGGGCTGGGCGAGCATTGCGGTGCTGTGCATACGGTCCAGCACCTTGTCGATGGTGAACACCGCTTCCTGAACCGATATCCGTGCGTTTTCCTCAAGCTTCTTTTCCAGTTGAAACACCATCACCAGCAACCCGGAAACAACCGGCACCAGGCCGATCGCCATGATTAGCAGCAACTCCAGCAAACTGCGCCCGGCATGCATGATTTTCGACATAGGCCATTGCTCTCCAGTCTGACGCTGTCCGTGTTGGACAGATGAGCTGAAAGCCTATGTACTCAACGGTGTGGCGGATGTAGTCCGGGTGCGGCCTGAACGCCGGGAAATCAGGAAATCAGGCGTAAGCTGTCACTTGGCCTTGAGCCTCGCGAGCACCTTCTCAGCCAGGTCGGCCGTGGAGGCGGGGTTCTGCCCGGTAATCAGGCGATCGTCGCCGACCACGAAGGGCTCCCACGGGTCATCGTGCTTGCTGTAAATACCGCCACGGGCAACCAGTTCGTTTTCGGTGAGAAAAGGCACTACCTTGTCCAGTTCAACCAGTTGCTCCTCGATGTTGGAAAAGCCCGTGACCTGGCGGTCTTTCACCAGCAGGCTGTTGTCGCTGAGCTTGATGTTCAACAGGCCGACGACGCCGTGGCAAACAGCCGCGATGATGCCTTTGTTCTCGTAGATCTTGCGTGCGAGGTCTTGAACCGGTTTGCTGTCGACAAAGTCGTACATCACGCCATGCCCGCCGGTGTAATAGATGGCGCTGTAGTCGTCAGCCTTGACCAGCCCTGGGCTCAGGGTGGCCCCCAGGCGGCTCATGAACCGCTTGTCGTCATACCACTGCCAGTCCAGATCCGGGGCCATCTGCAGGCTGTGCGGGTCGACCGGTACGTAGCCACCCTGAGGGCTGACATAGTCGACTTCGTAGCCGGCCTTCTCGACTTTGTCGACAAAATGCACGGCCTCGCCCAACCACAGCCCGGTTGCCCGTTTGAGGTTCGGGTACTTGGCCGTATTGGTCAGCACTACCAGCATTTTCTTGCTCATGACCACACTCCTGTCGGCAGCCTGTAAGGGACCGTTATTCCATGGCTCAGTGGAAAACCTAATGAGCATAGCTGCCACATACCGGTACGCCATTAAAGCAGCGCGCGCTGTGCTACCTTGAACAGCATTCGCCACCCAGAACACCATGGGAGTCACACATTTGGTCGCTAATGGCACCCCCCGCGAAGTTGCGTCAAAGGCCATCCTGCTGGCGCCAAACACGGCAACGGTCGATCCCATGGGCGAGCGCATCGCCCAATTCGATTGGGGGCGCACCGCGCTCGGGCCATTGCCACGCTGGCAGGCTTCGCTGCGTATTGCCGTCGACATGATGCTGTTGTCGCCATTTGCCTGCGCGGTGGTGTGGGGGCCTGACCTCAGCGTGATCCATAACGACGCCTATCGAGCGCTGCGCCACGGCGGCCAGGATGTACTGGGCAAAGCGTTCGACGCGGTCTGGAGCGATGCCTGGCAGACCATGGGGCCTTGGGTGTTCAAGGCACTCGAAGGGCGCTCGAGTTTTGTCGAGGACCCGCCCATGCGTATCGCCGGCGGCCAGAACGGCGACCCTGTGTGGTGTGCCTTCGGCTACTCACCGATTCGTGACGAGCAGGGCAGCGTTGCCGGTTTTCTTCACACACTCATCGAAACCACGGCAAGTGTCGAGGCGTATCACCATTGGCGTGAGCAGGCCGAGGCCTTTGAAAAAGAGCTCGGAAGCTACATGGCCGATCGTGAACAGATCTGGCAACTGTCGCGTGATGCCATGATGATCATCACCCGTGAACTGACGCTGCACGCGACCAACCCAGCCTGGCACCGTATCCTGGGTTGGGGTAAAGACGCGGCGCAGGGCATGCCGATACTGGAGTTGATCCACCCGGCGGATCGTGCAGAAGTGCAGGTGGCGGTATCCGGCTTCGTGCAGGACAAGGCGCTCGAGCAGATCGATATCCGCCTGCGTCACCAGGATGGCCACTATCGCTGGTTTCGCTGGGCTGCCAAATTCGATGGCAACTTGCTGACCGCCGTGGGCCGCGACATCACCGCCGACCGCGAAGAGGCCACCCGCCAGTCCGAGGCCCTGTTGCGCAACAGTGAACGCCTGGAAGTCATTGGCCAATTGGCAGGCGGGATGGCGCATGAAATGAACAACCTGCTGTCGGGTATCGGGGGCAGCCTGGAACTGTTGCAACGGCGCATGCTGCAGGGGCGCCTGGAACGCATGGAGACCTATGTGGAGCTGGCGCGCGACTCGGTGCAGCGCGCCATGAACCTGACCCACCGGCTACTGGCGTTTTCCAGCCATCAGCCCCTTGATCCCAAGCCACTGAATGTCAATCGGCAGCTGTCCATTATCGAACCGCTGCTACTGAAGGTCCTGGGTGCGGAAATGAGCCTGCATTGGCAACTGGATGTGACCCCGTGGACGGTCTGGGTTGACGTTACCCAGTTTGAAAATGCCTTGATCAACCTCTGTGTGAATGCCCGTGAAGCCTGCCTTGACCGCGGCAGCGTGTCGATCCGTACTGTCAACGAACGGTTGACGACGCATTTCCCCGATGAGAACGGCTTGCCGCCAGGCGACTACGTGGCATTGCATGTAGAAGACAACGGCCATGGCATGTCGGCGGCCGATGTCGCCAAAGCCTTCGAGCCCTTTTTCACCACCAAGCCCTTGGGGCGGGGGTCGGGGCTCGGCCTGCCGATGGTCTATGGCTTTGTCGGGCAGTCGGGTGGGTATGTCTGGATCGAATCGAACCTTAACGAGGGGACCAAAGTCTCCCTGTTGTTTCCGCGTAGCCATGCGCCGGTCCCTGCAGAGGCACCGACATGCCTGCCGATCATCGAACGGGCCCAGGGCGGGCGGCTGCTGCTGATCGATGATGAGCTGAACCTGCGCGCACTGATGCGCGAGTTTCTCAGCGAGCGTGGTTTTTCGGTCAGTGATGTCTGCGATGCCAACTCGGCCTTGGACCGCTTCCGCCATGACGGGCCTTTCGACCTGGTCATCACTGACATTGGTTTGCCAGGTGGTTTCAGCGGCCGGCAAGTGGCCAAGGCCATCCGTATGCTCAAGCCGACGCAGAAGATCCTCTTCATCACCGGGTATACCGATCAGCCGATCGAAGCCCAACTGCTTGAGCAGCCTGGCACCGCGCTGATGCTCAAGCCGTTCCCGCTGGAGCAATTGGCCAACCAGGCCCAGCTCATGCTTGCCGATTGAGCCGATTCAGGGCTCGCCGAGTATCTGCGTCACCTGCGCCTGCAACTGTTCGAGTGCGAATGGCTTGCAGATCAGGTGCATGCCCGCGCCAAGAAACCCCTCCCTGGCCATGGCCGTTTCTGCGTAACCGGTGATGAACAGTACCGGCAGGTCTGGGCGCAGGGTGCGGGCGATTTCCGCGAGTTGCCGCCCATTCATGCCGGGCAGGCCGACATCGCTGACCAGCAGGTCGATCCTTTGCGATGAACGCAGTATGTGCAGCGCTTCATTGGCGTTGGCGGCGGTTTGACAAGGGAAGCCGTCTTCGCACAGCGCATGACAGAGTAACTGACGCACATGAGGGTCGTCTTCGACCACCAGCACGTCATGGCCCTTGCTGCCGGGCACAGGCCTTGGGGTCGGGCGCTCGGGCTTTGCCTCGCCAACGTGCCGCGGCAAGTACAGATCGACCTGGGTGCCATGGCCGATCTTGCTCTGCAGGGTCACATGCCCATGGGACTGCTTGCTGAAGCCATACACCATGGACAGCCCCAGGCCTATGCCCTGGCCAACGGGTTTGGTGCTGAAAAACGGTTCGAAGGCGTGCTCCAGCGTGCTCTGCGACATACCCTGGCCGTCATCGATGATGCTCAGGCGCAGGTATTCACCACTGTTCAGGGCGCCCCCCGCGAACTGCTCGTGCTCGACCCGCTGGTTGCTCGCCTCTATGCGTAGCAGCCCGCCGGTAGGCATGGCTTCACAGGCATTGAGCAGCAGATTGTCCACGGCCTCTTGCAGTTGCCCGTCGTCGGCCTCAACTGGCCAGAGGTCGGCGGGCACATGCAGTTGCAGGGTTACTGAATGGCTGAGCCCAGCGGTCAGGCGCTTGGGTTCAAGCAGCGTGTGCAGCTCGACGCGCTGAGTGTGCAGGGATTGCCTGCAGGAAAACGCCAGCAGACGGTGGGTCAACTGACCTGCTCGCGACACGGCCTCCTGGCCCATGCGCAAGATGCCCTCCAGGCTGTCGCTGCGGCCCTGCTTGAAACGACGCTCGATCAGTTCGAGACTGCCACCGATACTGGTCAACAGGTTGTTGAAATCATGAGCGATGCCACCGGCCAGTTGGCCGATGGCTTCCATTTTGCGGATCTGCGTGCGGGCGAGCTCTGTGCTGTGCTGTTCCTGGAAGCGTGCGTCCAGCCGCTGTTGCTGGGCTGAGAGCTGATCACGTGCCTGGTATTGATGGCGGCGGTTACGCTGCGCGATGCGGATCAGTTGCAACACTTGCCCGTCCTCGAGTGGGAAGAGCAACTGCATCAGGTTGCCTCTAGGCGGGTGGCTGGGGCCTGTGGCGGCTGAGCTGACATCCATGATCAGCAGAATGGGCAGGTCTGACCAACTGGGCTGCTGGTCGATAAAACCTTGCAACGGCGGGCTGGGCCCGTTGCTGAACGTCTGCTCGGCGATGATCGCCAGGGCCGCGCCTTCGATCAGGCAGTCGTGCAGGTTGGCGACGTCATGGGCACACAGGCTCTCGATGCCGGCGGTCGCAAGCAGGCGAGCGGTATCCGCAGCAAGCTGTGGGGGTGCCAGGATCAAGGCACGTTCGTCCAACGCCAACGAACTGGCCAAAGTGACGCTCCTGTAGCAATAGGCAGGGCCGAGGCTTGGCCATGCCGCCAGTACTCCGATACTCACTGGACCACAGGCTGTCGCTTGGGGTTCAACGAATCTTGTGGGGGGCTAAAGCCCCTGTTGCAGCGCCGGATCGTCGGGGTTTTGCCGTTCGAGTTCAGCGAGCACCACCTGAACGTTCTGCAGTTGGCCGGTCTCTTTCCAATACTGGATAAGCAACAGCCGCGCCCGGCGATTGGCTGGCTCGCGACTGAGCACGGTTTCCAACTGCTTCTGGGCAGCGTCGACCTGCTCGAGTTCATGCAGGGTCACCGCCAGGGTAGTGCGGTACTCGGCGTTGTCCGGCTCCAGCTCCACCGCACGGGACAGGGCAAGCAGGGCATATTCGCGCTGTTCGTGCCGATTGAGCCAGAGCCCCAGCTCATATTGCAAAAAGGCAGAGTCGGGGCTCAGGAGCAAGGCTTTGGCCAGCACCTGGCGAGAAGCGTCGTGATGGCCTTGGCGCTCCAGCAGGCGAACCTGGGTTGCCAACGCGTCGACGTTGCCTGGGGCCACCGTCAGGGCCCGTTGCAAGGCAGCAGCGGCCTGGGTGTAGTCGTTTTCGTGCAGGTACAGGCGCGCCAGATGCACCTGGGCATCGGCGTCGTCGGGTTGTTCCTCCAGTGCCTGTTGATACTGCTCAAGGGCTGACTGCAAGGGGCCGAAGTACAGGCCGATGGCGTCCGGGTCCAGGCCCAGCAGAGCGTCTACGGCCGCGAAGCGTACACTTTGCTCCGCGTCATCGAGCAAGGGGCCGAGTACCAGGCTGCGTTGTGCGGCCGGTAGCAAGCGGCGAATACCGGCGATGGCTGCTCGGCGTACCAGCGGGTCTGCGTGTTCCAGGTCCAGGCGTGCGAGTTTCAGGGCCTGGGGGGAGGGGTAGTTGGGCAGCTCGGCGTACAGGGCCGCGCGGCGAATGGGGGCCAGATCGTTGCGTTGCAATTGCTGGTACAGCACCCGCGCAGCGCCTGGCAAGCCTTCATGGGCCTGGCGCAGGGCCTTGGCGTAACTGTGCGCGGGCAGCGTGGGCGGTGCCGGCTGGTCGTCTCGCTGCAGGTAGCCGATCATGGTGACCAGCAAAATCAGCAGCATCAAGGCGATCAGGTAGCGGTTGCGTCTGGGCATCGGACGGTCCGTGGCGGCAGGAAGGGCAGAGCTTGGGCCAGCAACGGGTCAAATGCAACCGCTGAAGGCATGGCGGCGCCAAGGCCGTCAGAGGCCCCGCAAGGCGCAAAAAAAAGCCCCGCAGGCCAAGGCCCGCGGGGCAAACGGTTGGGGGAGTAACCAACCAAAGGAGTCGTTGAAAGGGGTTGAATCAGCGCGCGCTGGCCACCGTATCCGGTTGCCAGCCGCCACCCAGGGCCTTGTAGATCGAGACGATGCCGCGGTACAGCTCGACCTCTCCCTGGGCCTGGGCATCTTCTGCGCTCAGGCGCTCGCGCTCGGCGTCGAGCAGCACCAGGTAGTCCACCGTGCCTTCGCGATAGCGGATCGAGGCCAGCGCTGCCGCCTTGCGGCTGGCGTCGCTCTGGCGCATCAGCGACAGCAGGCGCTGCTGGGTCTTGTCGTAATCGCTGAAGGCGTTGGCCGACTCTTCAAGGGCCAGCAACACTTGCTGCTCATAGTTGGCCAGGGCGCCTTCGGCGTCTGCCTTGGCACCACGCAGACGGGCGCGCACGCTGCCCAGGTCGAAGGCCGCCCAAGTGATGCTCGGGCCTAGGCCCCAGGCGTTGGCTGCCGAGGAGCCGATCTGCGAGCCACGCGCAGCCGTAAAGCCGAGGAAGCCACTGAGGCTGACCCGTGGGAACAGGTCGGCAGTGGCCACACCGACGTTGGCCGTGGCGGCGGCCAGTTGGCGTTCGGCACTGCGAATATCCGGGCGACGACGCAGCAGCTCGCCGGGGTCGCCCACCGGCAGTGCTTTGGCGATGGCTGGCAGGGCCTTGGGCGACAGGTCGACGCTCAGCGCGTCCGGGCGCTGGCCAAGCAGGGTGGCGATGCGGTGACGGGCTCGCGCCTGTTCGGCCTGCAGTTGCGGCACGGTGGCTTCGACACCTGCCAAGCGCGCATCGGCACGCACCACATCAAGGTCGTTGCCCACGCCGGCATCGCGCAGGGTTTCGGTGATGGTGCGCGATTCCTGCTGGGTCTTGAGGTTGGCCAGGGCGATGTTCTCGCGCAACTGGGCACCGCGCAGTTGGCCATAGGCGTCGACCAGTTCAGCGATCAAGCTGACTTGCAACTGCTGCAGATCGGCCGCGGCGGCGGCCTCCTGGGCTTCGCTGGCTTCGATCTGGCGCTGGATACGGCCGAACAGGTCGAGTTCCCAGGCCATGTCCAGGCCCAGGTCATAGCGTTCGCTGTTGACCCGCTGCTCGGTCTGGCCGGGGACCTGGCCCTTGCCGATTTCGCTGCTGGCACGGCTGGTGACCACCGGAAGTTGGTCGTTGGCGGCGTCCTCACGGATCGCACGGGCCGACTTCAAGCGGGCAAAGGCTACCCGCAGGTCGCGGTTACCGTCGAGCGAGGCCTGCACCAGCTGGTTCAGCACCGGGTCGTCGAACTGCTTCCACCAGATGCTTTCGAAGCGGCTACGGTCGTAGGCCTTGGCCTGCATCTGCGCGTCAAACCGGGCAGGCTCGGTGTTCGGCGTCTTGTAGTCCGGGCCCACCGCGCAGGCCGCCAGGGCCAACGCCAGCAGGCTCGGGGTCAGGGGTTTGAGCAGGTTCATGCGGGGTTCTCCAGCGATTGCACGCGTTCGGCCTTGCGGGCTTGGCGGCGTTCGACGAAACGGCGGATCAGGAAGAAGAACACTGGGGTCAGGAACAGCCCGAACACCGTCACGCCGATCATCCCCGAGAACACCGCGACACCCATGGCGTGGCGCATTTCCGAACCGGCACCGGAGGAGAACACCAGCGGTACCACGCCCATGATGAAGGCGATCGAGGTCATCAGGATCGGCCGCAGACGTAAGCGGCAGGCTTCCAGCACTGCGGCCAGCGGGTCGAGGCCCTTGGCCTGTTCATCCTTGGCGAATTCGACGATGAGGATCGCGTTCTTGCACGCAAGGCCCACCAGTACGATCAAGCCGATCTGGGTGAAGATGTTGTTGTCACCGCCCGAGACAATCACCCCGGTAATGGCCGACAGCAGGGTCATCGGCACGATCAGGATCACCGCCAGCGGCAGGCTCCAGCTTTCGTACTGCGCCGCCAACACCAGGAACGCCAGCAGTACGCAGAGCGGGAACACCAGCAGCGCGGTATTGCCAGAGAGAATCTGCTGATAGGTCAGGTCGGTCCACTCGAAGGTCATGCCGTTGGGCAGTTCCTCTTTGAGCAGTTTCTCGATGGCAGCCTCGGCTTGGCCAGAGCTGTAGCCCGGGGCCGCCGCACCGTTGATTTCTGCGGTGATGAAGCCGTTGTAGTGCATCACGCGATCAGGCCCGGAGGTGTCGCTGACCTTGAGGAAGGTCGCCAGCGGGATCATCTCGCCCAGGTTGTTGCGCACCTTCAATTGGCCGATCTGCTCGGCATCGAGGCGGAACTGCTGCTCGGCCTGGACGTTGACCTGGTAGGTACGGCCAAAGCGGTTGAAGTCGTTGGTGTACAGCGAGCCCAGGTAAACCTGCAGGGTGTCGAAGATGTCGTTGATCGCCACGCCGTGGGTCTTGGCCTTTTCCCGGTCGATGGCGGCATCGACCTGCGGCACGTTGACCTGGTAGCTGGTGAACAGGCCCGCCAGTTCCGGCACGTTGTGGCTCTTGGCGATGATGTTCTGGGTTTCTTTGTACAGCGCTTCGTAACCCAGGTTACCGCGGTCCTCGATCTGCAGGCGGAAGCCGCCAATGGTGCCCAGGCCCTGTACCGGCGGCGGTGGGAAGATCGCGATGTAGGCGTCCTGGATGTCGGCGAACTGGGCGTTCAGGGCGGCGGCGATGGCCGCTGCCGACTGGCTCGGGTCCTTGCGCTCGTCGAACGGCTTGAGCGGGGTGAACACGATGCCGCTGTTCGGGCTGTTGGTGAAACCGTTGATCGACAGGCCCGGGAAGGCCACCGAATCGGCAACCCCAGGTTGCTTCAGGGCGATCTCGCTCATGCGCTTGATCACTGCCTCGGTGCGGTCGAGGCTGGCAGCATCAGGCAGTTGGGCAAAAGCCACCAGGTATTGCTTGTCCTGGGCCGGCACGAAACCGGTCGGGGTGGAGGAGAAACCGAGGTAGGTCAGGCCCATCAGGCCGGCATACACGAACAGGGCGATGCCGCTGGAGCGGATGACCCGGCGCACACCGCCGACGTAACGGTGGCTGGCACGGTCGAAGAAGCGGTTGAACGGCGAGAACAGCCAGCTGCCCAGCAGTTTGTCGAGGAAGCGCGAGAAACGGTCCTTGGGTGCGTGGTGGTCCTTGAGCAGTACGGCGGCCAGGGCCGGCGACAGGGTCAGCGAGTTGAACGCCGAGATGACCGTGGAGATAGCGATGGTCAGGGCGAACTGCTTGTAGAACTGCCCGGTAAGGCCGGAAATGAACGCGGCAGGCACGAACACGGCGCACAGCACCAGGGCAGTGGCAATGATCGGCCCGGTCACCTCGCTCATGGCCTTTTGCGTGGCCTCAAGCGGTTTCAGGCCCAGCCCGATATTACGTTCGACGTTCTCCACCACGACGATGGCGTCGTCCACCACGATACCGATGGCCAACACCAGCCCGAACAATGACAAGGCATTGAGCGAGAAGCCGAACAGGTGCATCACCGCGAAGGTACCGATCAGCGACACCGGCACCGCCAGCAACGGGATGATCGAGGCGCGCCAGGTCTGCAGGAACAGGATCACTACCAGCACCACCAGTATCAGCGCTTCGAACAGGGTGTGCACCACTGCCTCGATGGAGCCGCGTACGAAGATGGTCGGGTCGTAGACGATGCTGTAGTCCATGCCCTCGGGGAAGTCTTTCTTCAGCTCGGCCATCTTGGCCCGTACTTCATCGGAGATCTCGATGGCGTTGGAGCCTGGGCGCTGGAAGATCGGGATGGCCACTGCCGGCTGATTGTTCAGCAGCGAGCGCAGGGCATATTGGCTGGAGCCGAGTTCGACCCGGGCGATGTCTTTCAGGCGAGTGATTTCGCCATCGGCACCGGCACGGATGATGATGTTCTCGAACTCTTCCTCATTGACCAGGCGGCCTTGGGTGTTGATCGACAGCTGGAAGCTGGTGGACCCAGGGGCGGGCGGGGCACCCAGCTGGCCGGCAGCGACCTGGCGGTTCTGCTCGCGGATAGCCGCGACCACGTCACTGGCCGTCAGGTTGCGCGAGGCGGTCTTGTTCGGGTCGAGCCACACGCGCAACGAGTAATCGCCCATGCCGAACAGTTGCACGTCACCCACGCCGCCCAGGCGTGCCAGCTCATCCTTGATATTGAGGATGGCGTAGTTGGACAGGTAGAGCATGTCGTAGCGGTTGTCCGGCGAGGTCAGGTGCACGACCATGGTCAGGTCGGGCGAGGCCTTGTCGACGGTGATACCGATGCGCGTCACTTCCTCCGGCAGCTTGGGCTGGGTGCGGGTGACGCGGTTCTGTACCTGCACCTGCGCGTTGTCTAGGTCGGTGCCCAGGGCGAAGGTGATGGTCAGGGTCAGCTTGCCATCGGCGGTGGATTGCGAGGACATGTACAGCATGTTCTCGACACCGGTGATGGCCTGCTCCAGCGGCGCGGCGACGGTTTCGCCGATCACTTTGGGGTTGGCACCGGGGAAGTTGGCGCGCACCACCACGGTGGGCGGCACCACTTCCGGGTATTCGCTGATCGGCAGCTGGAACAGCGAGATCGAACCCGCAATCAGCAGCACCAGCGACAGCACCGCGGCAAAAATCGGCCGGGTAATGAAGAATTTTGAAAAGTTCATCGGTGTGATCCCTTAACCGCGTGGCGCCTGGACGCTGGCGACTTTCTCAGTGGTGCCCGCTACCTTCGGCGTGGTGTTGCTGGCTTCGAGGGCCTGGCGCTGCTGGGCGAGGGCGGCGAGGGTCTGTTCGCTGGCCATTGGCGTTTCTTCTGGGGTAACCGCCGAACCTGGGCGTACCCGCTGCAGGCCTCTGACTACGATGCGGTCATCCTTGGCCAGGCCGCTGCGCACGATGCGCAGGCCTTCGAGCTTGGGCCCCAGCTCCACAGCGCGGTAGGTAGCTTTGTTGTCCTTGTCCATGACCAGCACGAACTTCTTGCCAAGGTCAGTGCCCACGGCTTCGTCGTTGATCAGCATGGCGTCGTACTGGGCGCTGCCGACCAGCTTCAGGCGTGCATACAGGCCAGGGGTGAACTGGCCGTCGCGGTTGTCGAACACGGCGCGGCCACGGATGGTGCCGGTGCGCGGGTTGACCTGGTTGTCGACGAAGTTCATCTGGCCCAGGTGCGGGTTGCCGGTTTCGTTGGTCAGGCCCAGGTACACCGGGGTGGTCTGGCCGCGCTGGCCTTCACGTGCCAGCTGGGTGTACTTGAGGTACACGCGCTCGTCGGCGTCGAAGTAGGCGTAGACCTTGTCGGTGGACACCACGCTGGTCAGCGGGGTGACATCGGAGATCGGAAG
>NZ_JANIAG010000052.1:0-31901 GCF_028682155.1 Pseudomonas sp. 39004 | reverse complement strand
AGCGCCTTACTCGCCCTGTCGGGCAGGAGCGTCGAGCTCGAACGCGGTGTGCAGCGCGCGTACGGCCAGCTCCAGGTACTTCTCTTCGATCACTACCGACACCTTGATCTCGGAGGTGGAGATCATCTGGATATTGATACTCTCCTTGGCCAGGGCTTCGAACATGCGGCTGGCAACGCCTGCGTGGGAGCGCATGCCAACGCCAACGATCGAGACCTTGGCGATCTTGATGTCGCCGATCACTTCACGGGCACCGATTTCGCGGGCGGTATTTTCCAGCACGCTTTGCGCCTTCTCGTACTCGTTGCGGTGTACGGTGAAGGTGAAGTCGGTGGTGTTATCGTGCGCAACGTTCTGCACGATCATGTCGACCTCGATGTTCGAGGCACTGATCGGGCCGAGGATCTTGAAGGCCACGCCCGGGGTATCCGGCACGCCGCGAATGGTCAGCTTGGCTTCATCACGGTTGAAGGCGATACCGGAAATGATCGGCTGTTCCATGGATTCCTCTTCATCAATGGTAATGAGGGTACCTGGACCCTCCTTGAAGCTGTGCAGCACGCGCAGCGGGACGTTGTACTTGCCGGCGAACTCCACCGAACGGATCTGCAGCACCTTGGAGCCGAGGCTGGCCATTTCCAGCATCTCTTCGAAGGTGATCTTCTCCAGGCGCTGCGCCTGCGGCACAACGCGCGGGTCAGTGGTGTAGACGCCATCGACGTCGGTGTAGATCTGGCATTCGTCGGCCTTGAGCGCCGCCGCCAGGGCTACGCCTGTGGTGTCGGAGCCGCCACGGCCGAGGGTGGTGATGCTGCCGTGCTCGTCGACACCCTGGAAGCCTGCAACCACGACCACGCGCCCTTCCTTGAGGTCGTTGCGAATCTTCTGGTCGTCGATCTGCAGGATGCGCGCCTTGTTGTGCGAGCTGTCGGTCAGAATACGCACCTGGTTGCCGGTGTAGGACACCGCTGGCACACCACGCTTGATCAAGGCCATGGTCAGCAGGGCAATGGTAACCTGCTCACCGGTCGACACGATCACATCCAGCTCACGTGGAACCGGCTGATCGGTGATCTGCTTGGCCAGATCGATCAGGCGATTGGTTTCACCGCTCATGGCCGACAGCACAACCACCAGGTCGTCGCCTGCCTCACGGTGTTTCTTGACCTTTTCGGCTACCTGCTCGATCCGCTCGATGGAACCGACAGAGGTGCCGCCAAATTTCTGTACGATCAACGCCATTTCAATGGTGCCTCAGCCCATACAGGGCCCCAAAAAACAATCCAACATGAAGGGGCCGGCGGCGACTCCGCCGGCCCCTTCATCTCAAAGTCCCTGCTCTGCGAACGGCACGGCCAGCGCCAGGGCCTGGTCCAGCGCAGCGACGTCGACGCCGCCACCCTGGGCCATGTCCGGACGGCCACCGCCCTTGCCACCCACTTTTGCTGCGGCTTGTTTCATCAGATCGCCAGCCTTGAGTTGGCTGGAGAGGTCTTTGGTCACGCCGGCCACCAGCACGACCTTGCCCTCATGCTCGCTGCCCAGCAGGATCACTGCGTGGCCGAGCTTGTTCTTCAGCTGATCGACCAGGGCCAGCAGGGCCTTGCCATCCTGCCCATCCAGGCGAGCGGCAAGTACCTTGGCACCCTTGACCTCAACGGCCGCATTGGAGAGATCATCCCCGGCGGCGCTGGCGGCTTTGGCCTGCAGCTGTTCCAGCTGCTTCTCCAGCTGACGGTTGCGCTCGAGCACAGCCGACAGCTTGTCGATCAGGTTGTCACGATTACCCTTGACCAGTTGCGCGGCTTCCTTGACCTGCTCTTCGGCAGCGTTCAGGTAGGCCAGCGCAGCCGCGCCGGTAACCGCTTCGATACGACGTACGCCAGAGGCCACGCCGCCTTCGCTGATGATCTTGAACAGGCTGATATCGCCCGTGCGCTTGGCATGGATACCACCGCACAGCTCCACCGAGAAATCGCCACCCATGCTCAGCACACGCACGGTGTCGCCGTACTTCTCGCCGAACAGGGCCATGGCGCCTTTGCGCTTGGCGGTTTCGATGTCGGTCACCTCGGTCAGCACCTCAGTGTTGCGGCGCACTTCACGGTTGACGATCTCTTCCAGCGCCTTGATCTGCTCTGGCTTGACCGCCTCGAAGTGGCTGAAGTCGAAACGCAGGCGCTGGCTGTCGACCAGCGAGCCCTTCTGTTGTACGTGATCGCCCAGCACCTGGCGCAGCGCTTCGTGAAGCAGGTGGGTGGCCGAGTGGTTCAGCGAAGTGGCGTGCTGCACATCGGCATCGACCTTGGCCTCGACCTCGACACCCACGCTCAGCGCACCGCTGGCCACCACGCCGTGGTGCAGGAAGGCACCGCCGGTCTTGGTGGTGTCGCGCACGTCGAAGCGCACGGCGCCAGCCTGCAGGTAACCGCAGTCACCGACCTGACCACCGGACTCGGCGTAGAACGGCGTGCGATCGAGGATCACCACACCCTGTTCGCCCTCGCCCAGTTGCTCGACGGCCTGGCCGTCCTTGTACAGGGCGATGACCTTGGCCTGGCCTTCGGTGGTGGTATAGCCCAGGAAGTCTGTGGCGGTGTCGACCTTGACCAGGCTGTTGTAGTCCATGCCGAAGGCGCTGGCAGAGCGGGCACGCTCACGCTGGGCGTCCATTTCGCGCTCGAAACCGGCTTCGTCGATGGTCAGCTCGCGCTCGCGGGCGATGTCGGCGGTCAGGTCCATGGGGAAGCCGTAGGTGTCGTACAGCTTGAACACCACGTCACCCGGGACCACGTCACCCTGCAGTTGCGCCAGGTCCTGCTCGAGGATGCGCAGGCCTTGCTCCAGGGTCTTGGCGAACTGCTCTTCTTCAGCCTTGAGCACGCGTTCGATATGCGTCTGCTGGCTTTTCAGTTCAGGGAAGGCTTCGCCCATTTCAGCCACCAGCGCGGCAACGATCTGGTAGAAGAAGCTGCCCTTGGCACCCAGCTTGTTACCGTGGCGGCAAGCGCGGCGGATGATGCGGCGCAGCACGTAGCCACGGCCTTCGTTGGACGGCAGCACGCCATCGGCAATCAGGAAGCCGCAAGAACGGATATGGTCGGCGACCACTTTCAGCGACGCCTGGCTGTCATTGCTGCAACCGATGGCCTTGGCCGCCGCGCTCAGCAGGTTCTGGAACAGGTCGATCTCGTAGTTCGAGTGAACATGCTGCAGTACCGCACTGACCCGTTCCAGGCCCATGCCGGTGTCTACCGACGGGGCTGGCAGCGGGTGCAAGACGCCATCGGCGGTGCGGTTGAACTGCATGAAGACGTTGTTCCAGATCTCGATGTAACGGTCGCCGTCTTCTTCCGGGGAGCCGGGTGGGCCGCCCCAGATGTCGGCACCGTGGTCGTAGAAGATCTCGGTGCAGGGGCCGCACGGGCCGGTATCGCCCATGGTCCAGAAGTTGTCGGACGCGTACGGGGCGCCTTTGTTGTCACCGATGCGCACCATGCGCTCGGCCGGCACGCCGATTTCCTTGGTCCAGATGTCGTAGGCTTCGTCATCGGTGGCGTACACGGTGACCCAGAGCTTTTCCTTGGGCAGGTTCAGCCACTTGTCCGAGGTCAGGAAGGTCCAGGCGTAGGTGATCGCGTCACGCTTGAAATAGTCACCAAAGCTGAAGTTGCCCAGCATCTCGAAGAACGTATGGTGGCGCGCGGTGTAGCCGACGTTTTCCAGGTCGTTGTGCTTGCCGCCGGCGCGTACGCACTTCTGGCTGCTGACCGCGCGGGTGTAGGCGCGTTTTTCCTGGCCGAGGAAGCAGTCCTTGAACTGGTTCATGCCGGCGTTGGTAAACAGCAGGGTCGGGTCATTGCCCGGAATCAGGGAGCTGGAGGCGACTCGGGTGTGCCCCTGCTCCTCGAAGAAGCGAAGGAAGGCTTCACGGATTTCTGCGCTTTTCATAGGTTCTTCCACGGAAACGGCGGCCCTGGTGGGCAAACGCGTCGACGAAACGACGGCAAAGGGCCGCATTATATCGGTCCTGCAAGCTCGGTGCAGTGTGTTTATGCGATGGAAAACGTCGATTAGACGGTTTTCAGGCGGTTGCAAACGAAAATGACATGACCGGATGCTAATTGCAGCCTTTCGCCACTGGCAAGCCCATTACGGCCGAAGGGAAGGGAAAATGGAATAGACGGTGAATTAAAAGGTTTTCATTCGAAATCGGATCCAAACCAACGCTCTCACTTGCGGCGGGTTGGCCGCGCCGACCGGCAAGCGGCACCTGCATAGCACACTGGAGAATGACTCAGCGCTATCTGTGTAGCGCCCTGTGTCCTGCGCTTATGCCTAGTCTGGCCAGCCATTTCCCAAGAGCACATGCACATGACTACCAATGCAGTAACTGCGCAGCGCGTGGACGGTAATGACAGAAGCAAAGGCGCCGGTTTCGGCGAAATGGATGAAGCCATCGACTATGACAACCCATCGCCTTCAGGGCTCGGCGACTCACGGGTGTATTTCAATTACGAGCTGTTCGATCTCTACAAGGCGCCCTTGGTACATTTTCAGCGCAGGGTCATCGAGGCCATCGATGACGAGGAAAGCGTCGGTAACCTGGACGAGATTCTGGTCTGGTTGAGGACCGCCAATGTGAAATTGAGCCAGGGCAGCGATATCACCCTGGAAGTCGAAGGCGAGTCGTTCATCATTCAGCAGGCCTCACCTGAGCAGCGGCTTCATTTGCTGTTCATGGGCACAGCGCTGCCAGAAACGATTGGCGCTGGCGTCACGTGCCCTCTGCGCATTGACGCCAGCGCCGACCCGGACAGGCATTTTGAAATTACCGCCATCGAAAACCTGTACCTCTACGGCACCCCACAGTTCCTGGCACGCGTCTTCGAACAGCTGGCCCTTCTGCCGGGCTACCCCGAACTCAAGCGGCTTCTGGATACAGCGCGCCAACAGTACGCCAGCGTGCCTGATATCGTGCTCATGCAGCGCCATGCCGGGCCGCCGCAACAGGGCCCGGGTTTTGACCTGCAACGCGTGATCCCTGCCAAGTATTCACATCTGCTGCCGGGCAGCTACACCACTGTGCTTTACGACCCCTATGACGCTAGCGGCCTCGACGGACTGACCACGTTGGCGAGAATCCTGCAGCAGGCCTATGACGCACTGGCACCAGACATGCTGGCCCCTGCCCCAACGTCAGCCGACTGACCGGTTCAGGACAGACTACGCCCTTCATCAGGCACGATGAGAATCCCTGCCCTGAGGCCATTCCTGACCTTGGGGTTGGGGAAGATGATGCGCGCACCCTCCTCTTCGACTACCCAGCGCATCTCGGCCAGGTCTTCAGCCAACAGGTAACCTTTGCTCAACTCGGAGAAGTTTTCGATATCCGCCGGCAAGTGCAGGCGAAAGCCCTCGCTGTGCTTGATGATCTCGCGGGCGACGCTGAACAGTTTCAGGCCATCGAGCGAGTCTTGCGCCTCGGGTTCGGTGCCTTCGATGATCTGGATCAGGCGCTCTTCCAGCTTGTCCAGGTTGACCTCTTCGTTCTGCCCGAACGGCCGCGCCCTGCCCAGCTCCAGGGTAAACGCCTCGGCATCGAGCTGCTCATAGGTGAATGCACTGAAGGTGATGGACGACTTGCTCTGCAGCAGCACCGCCTCCATGCCAGCTGCTGCCAGGCGCGCCAGCTCTCGACGTGAATGCTTGCGCCCCTCCTTGTAGGGGTACAGGGCGAACTGCTCGATCTTCGAGCCACGGATGGCGGTATGCAGGTCGTAATGCAAGCGCATGCGCTCGGGTTTGCTGAAGAACACCCGGGCAAACTGCTCAAGCTCCGCGGCGCGCAGCGCCTCGAAACCACTGGAAAGCTCGTGACGGCCATTGAACAGGCGGTTGATGTCCTGCTCGATGAAGCGCTCGCCCTTGCGGATGGCCGCCGGGTTGCCGAACAGGAACAACACCCGCGCGCGTGGTTTGATCTTGCCATTGGCCACGCCATGCAGCAGCCGTTCGAGCAATTCGATCGGCGCTGTTTCGTTGCCATGGATGCCGGCCGACAACAGCAGGTCGAGCCCGCAATCTTCAGCCTCGGTCGGGCGCACTTCGAGTGCGCCCTCCCCCAGCCAGCGCAAACGCACGCCCTTGGGTGTAACTTGGGTCTTCTCGGCCGGTTCGTGATCGGTCAAGGTCAGCTCAAGCAATTTGCCGAGGGCGAGCATAGGCACTTCCTTAGTGTTGGTGGCCGCAGTCGGGGCCATGGACGTGATCGTCGCCGTCAGCGACTTCAGCCGGCTCCATTTCCAGCTGCAGGCTGACCAGGTTGGTGGCCATCGGGCGCAGCAGCAGGTTGGCGTACTCGGTGTCGTCTTCCTCGACATCCACGCCAATCAGCAACTGGCCGCGGCCGTCCTGCTGAATCCACACTTCCTTGCCTTGCCAGACAACGGCAAAACGGGTGCAGGAAGTTTCCAGCTGGGTGCCGTCTTCGTCTTCGAGGATCAGGCGCAGGGCATCGGTCATTACTTAGTCTCTCTTCAAGGTTGGCGTTGGAACGGATAGACCGAACCCAATTGCAGAATCTGAGTCAACTCATCCAGTGCCGTACGGCATTCGACCAACAATTGTGGGTCGGCAAGGTCCGCTTCGCCCATGCGGTCGCGGTAATGCTTGTCTACCCACTGCAGCAGCGTGTCGTACAGCGGCGCGGTCATGATAACGCCTGGATTGACCGCCACCAGTTCCGATTCCTTCAACGCTACGCGAAGACGCAGGCAAGCAGGGCCTCCGCCGTTCTGCATGCTTTGCTTGAGGTCGAACACCTTGACCTCGCTGACCGGGCCGCCCTGCTGGGTCAACTGGCCAAGATACGCCCAGACCCGCTCGTTGCTACGGCATTCCTCCGGCACCACCAACAGCATGGAGCCGTCATCACGGCTGAGCAGCTGGCTGTTGAACAGGTAGGAACGCACCGCGTCCTCCACCGCCACTGCCGCACGCGGCACACGGATGGCCTGGAAGTTGCCACCCTTACTGGCCAGTTTAGCTTGCAGCTGGCCAAGCACCGCATCGGTCTCGAGGAAGGCGTCTTCGTGGTAGAACAGCACCTCGCCGTTACCCACCGAAATCACGTCATTGTGGAACACGCCCTGGTCGATCACGGCCGGGTTCTGTTGAGCGTAGACCACGCCGTCGTCGCTCAGGCCATGCAGCCGGGCCACGGCCTGGGACGCTTCCAGGGTCTGGCGCGCCGGGTACTTCTGCGGCGCGGGGTAGCGGCTGTCGAACGCGCTGCGGCCGTAGACGAAGAATTCGACGCCCGCTTCGCCGTAGCGACGGCAGAAGCGTGTGTGGTTGGCCGCCCCCTCGTCGCCGAACTGCGCCACCGCCGGCAACGCCGGGTGGTGAGCGAAGTGCCTGTCATCGGCGAACATCGCACCCAGCACACGGCTGGTGGTCGGGTGCTCGATGCTGCGGTGGTACTTGCAGTTGAGGTTGGCGGCCGTGAAATGCACGCGGCCATCGGCCGTATCGGCACTGGGGCTTACCGTGGCGGCATTGGCCACCCACATGCTCGACGCCGAGCAACTGGCGACCAGCAAGGGCATGGCTTCTCTGGCTGCGCGCTGGATCACCTCGGCATCGCTGCCAGAGAAGCCCAGGCGGCGCAGCGCGGTCACGTCTGGCCGTTCCTGCGGGGCCAGCACGCCCTGCTTGAAGCCCATGTCGGCCAGGGCTTTCATTTTTGCCAGGCCCTGGCGCGCGGCTTCGCGCGGGTTGGACGACTGCTGGCTGTTGCTCTGCGAAGCCACATTGCCGTAGGACAAGCCGCCATAGTTGTGGGTTGGCCCCACCAGGCCATCAAAATTCACTTCGTAGGATTTCATCGGCTAGGCTCCGAGACCGTTTGTTATAGGGTGACGCCCGGCGTCAGGGTTGCCGGCAAGGCGAGGCTGGCGGTCTCCAGCGAGGCCACGGGGTAAGCGCAGTAATCGGCTGCGTAGTAGGCACTGGCGCGGTGGTTGCCGCTGTTGCCGACGCCACCGAACGGCGCGCTGCTGGCGGCACCGGTCAGCTGCTTGTTCCAGTTGACGATGCCCGCCCGGCTGCGCAGCCAGAAATACTGGTAGCGCGCGCGGGAGTCGGAGAGCAACCCGGCGGCCAAGCCGTACTGGGTGTTGTTGGCCTCATCGATGGCGGCATCGAAGTCGGTGTAGCGAATCACCTGCAGCAACGGGCCGAAGAACTCTTCGTCAGGGCGCCCGCCAACGGCGCTGACATCGAGGATGCCAGGCGTCAGCAGTGCGGCGTCGACCTGCGGCTGGGTCATCTCCAGCAACTTCACAGCGCCCTTGCCCACCAGGTCGGCCTGGGCTGCAATCAGCGCCTGGGCCGCCTGCAGCGAAATCACGGAGCCCATGAACGGCGCTGGCTGCTGATCGAAGGCGCCCACCGTGATGCTTCTGCACACCTCGACCAGCCGCGCGATCAGCGTATCGCCCCAGACCCCTTGCGGCACCAGCAGGCGACGCGCGCAGGTGCAGCGCTGGCCAGCGGAAATGAATGCCGACTGGATGATGGTGTACACCGCAGCGTCGAGGTCCTTGACCTCGTCCACCACCAGCGGGTTGTTACCGCCCATCTCCAGCGCAAGGATCTTGTCCGGGCGCCCGGCGAACTGCTGGTGCAGCAGGTTGCCGGTGCGACTGGAGCCTGTGAAGAACAGCCCGTCGATCCCTGGGTTGGCCGCCAGCGCCACACCGGTTTCGCGCCCGCCCTGCACCAGGTTGAGCACACCGGCGGGCAGCCCGGCAGCGATCCAGCAGTTGACGGTCAGCTCGGCAACCTTGGGCGTCAGCTCGCTGGGCTTGAACACCACACAGTTGCCCGCCAGCAGTGCCGGCACGATATGCCCATTGGGCAAGTGGCCCGGGAAGTTGTAAGGCCCGAACACCGCCACCACACCATGTGGCTTGTGCCGCAACACGGCGGTGGCATCGGCCAGCGGGCCGCTTTTTTCGCCGGTCCGCTCGCGGTAGCTCTGCACCGAAATCGCCACCTTGTTGACCATGCTGGTGACTTCGGTCGCCGACTCCCATAGCGGCTTGCCGGTTTCTTCACCGATGCAATGCGCCAGCGCGTCGGCATGCTGCTTCAGCTGTTCGGCGAATTTTTCCAGCACGTCGATACGCGCTTCCAGGCTCAGCTGTGCCCAGGCCGGAAAGGTCTGGCGAGCGGCCCGCACGGCGGCATCAACCTGGCTGGCATCGGCACCCTGCCCTTCCCAGACCACGGCCTGGCTCACCGGGTTGAGCGATTGCAGGGCGGCGCCCTGGCCGGCCTGCCAGTTGCCGGCGATGTAATGCGTGGTCATTTACTGGGCCTCCCGGCTAGCCGACAGCGGCACGGCACGCACGTTGTCGCCAGCCCCCATGCGCAGGCGCTTGGCGGTCAGCGGGTCGACCACCAGAGTGCCTGCCGCCAGGCGTGCGGGCGCGGCCGTGATGCGGCAGTCGTCGCGTTTGCGGTTGTGGATGATGTAAGGCGTCGCGTCATCGCCGGGGGTACCGACCGCCAGCACCAGGGTCTGGCTTTCGCGCACGGCGCGAATTTTCGCGGTCTCGCATTCGATGGCAGGGCCGGCGTCGAAGATGTCGACGTAGCCTTGGTAGCTGAACCCTTCCTGCTTGAGCATGGCCAGCGCAGGCTCGGTGTCGGTGTGCACACGGCCGATCACATTGCGCGCCGCCTCGGACAGGAAGCAGGTGTAAAGCGGGAACTTGGGCATCAGCTCGGCGATGAACGACTTGTTGCCCACCCCGGTCAGGTAGTCGGCCTGGCTGAACTCCATCTTGAAGAAGTGCCGGCCCAGGCTTTCCCAGAACGGCGAACGCCCCTGCTCGTCGGACATGCCGCGCATCTCGGCGATGATCTTCTTGCCGAACAGCTCCGGGAATTCGGCGATGAACAGCATGCGTGCGCGTGACAGCAAGCGGCCGTTGAGGCCAGAGCGGTAGTCGCTCCGCAGGAACAGCGAGCACAGTTCGGAGTTGCCGGTCAGGTCGTTGGCCAGGAACAGGGTGGGGATCTCGCGGTAGATGTTCAGCTCCTGCGAGGCGCTGACGGTCAGGCCGACCCGGTAGTTGTACCAGGGCTCACGCAGGCCGACGGCACCGGCGATGGCGCTGATGCCCACCACCATGCCTTCGTCATTCTCCAGCACGAACAGGTAGTCGGTATCGCCACGTTCGGCTTCACCACGGAAGCTCTTCTCGGCCCAACCCACGCGATGCCCGAGGCGTTCTTCGTTGGCCGGCAGCGTGGTCAGCCCGGTGGTACCGGTGCTGCGAGCCAGTTCGATCAGCGCGGGTAAATCGCTGCTGCGTACGGGACGAACGATCATGCTATCTCCTTGAGCGGCGACCTCTGCCACCGCGAAACGCTTCGTTTCGAGCTTGCTGTTTCGAACTGTGTGCGCAAGCTCGCGCCTCAGACGGCAACCAGACGCACACTGCCACCCTCACCAATGCCCAGGGCGTCGGCCGCATCGCGCCCCAGGCTGACCGGTTTGCCGGGCACCCAGTCGAGCTCCAGCAACACTGCGCGGTAGTCCTGCAACTGGCCGTTGCATACCAGGTACGGGCGCCCGCCCTTGACCGGGGCATCTTCAAGCTTGACCGGCACCACACGGCTCTGGGCAATCGAGCGAATGCCCGAAGCCCGCGCATGCAAGGTCGGCCCGCCGTCGAAGATGTCGATGTAGTGCTCGGTCTCGAAACCTTCACGCATCAGGATGTCGAAGGTGATCTGCGCCCGCGGATGAACCTGGCCCATGGCTTCCTGGGCTTCGTCGGGCAGCAGCGGCACATAGATCGGGTAGTGCGGCATCAGCTCGGCCAGGAACGTGCGGCTCTTCAACCCGCACAGGCGCTCGGCGTCGGCGTAGTTGAGGTCGAAGAAATTGCGGCCTATGGCATCCCAGAATGGCGATTCGCCCTGATCATCGCTGTAGCCAACGATCTCGGTTACCACCGAGTCGGCGAAGCGCTCCGGGTGCGCGGCCATGAACAGCAGGCGGCCACGCGAGTTGAGCTCGGCCCAGCCACTGCCGACCAGTTCAGGCAAGACGTAGAAGCTGGTCAGCAGGCTGTTGCCGGTCAAGTCATGGCACAGCGACAGGACATGGATCTTGTTGTGGATCTTCAGCTCGCGCGAGGCGTGCACGAAGGTCTCGTTACGGAAACTGTAGAACGGCTCGGAGTAGCCGGCCGAGGCGACGATGGCCGAACAGCCGGCAAGCTTGCCGGTGACGCTGTCTTCGAGCACGAAGAAGTAGCTTTCTTCGCCATTGAAGCTGACCTCGGCGGCGAAGGAGGTTTCCGACGCGGCGATCTTGTCGCCCAGACGGGCAGAATCGTCCGGCAGCGAGGTGACACCAATGGGGCTGTCGGCAGCCATGCGCTGCACTTCGTTCAGGTCAGCCATTTGCGCGGGGCGCATCACCAGCATGGTGTCACTCCTTTGGTAAAGCGGGCCGCTTACGGCGGCACGAAAAAACGGCGGGCGCGCGATTGACACTGCAAGCACGCGCCCGCGCTGGAATTCAGGTATCGCCGGCCCCTTCAGGGCCGACGACAGGACCGCAGGCGAATCAGCCCTGGGTCAGTGTGGCCACGGCGCGCTCGAAGCGGTCCAGGCCTTCATCGATGTCGGCATCTTCAACCACCAGGCTAGGCGCGAAACGCACCACGTCCGGGCCGGCTTGCAGCACCATCACCCCTTCTTTCTCGGCGGCGTTGAGCACGTCCTTGGCCTTGCCCTGCCAGGCGTCGGTCAACACGCAACCGATCAGCAGGCCAACGCCACGCACCTGGGTGAACAGGCTGTACTTCTGCCCGATCTGCTCCAGACGAGCCTTGAAGCGCTCATGCTTGGCCTTGATGCCGGCCAGGGTTTGCGGGGTGTTGATCACGTCCAGCACGGCGCAGGCAACGGCGCAGCCCAGCGGGTTGCCACCATAAGTGGTGCCGTGGGTGCCGACAGCCAGGTGCTTGGCCAACTCGGTGGTGGTCAGCATGGCGCCGATCGGGAAACCGCCGCCCAGGCTCTTGGCGCTGGTCAGGATGTCGGGGGTCACACCGTAGTGTTGATAGGCATATAGCGAACCAGTACGGCCGACGCCGGTCTGCACTTCGTCGAAGATCAGCAGTGCATTGTGCTCATCGCACAGCGTGCGTGCGCCTTCCAGGTAAGCCTTGTCGGCCGGGACCACACCGCTCTCGCCCTGGATCGGCTCGATCACCACGGCGCAGGTCTTGTCGGAAATCTGTGCCTTGAGCGCTTCCAGGTCGTTGTACGGCACATGGCTGATGCCGGTGATCTTCGGCCCGAAGCCGTCGGAATACTTTGGCTGGCCGCCAACGCTGACGGTGAACAGGGTGCGGCCGTGGAAGCTGTTCACGGTGGCGATGATTTCGTGCTTTTCAGGGCCGAAACGGTCATGGGCAACGCGACGGGCCAGCTTGAAGGCGGCCTCGTTGGCTTCGGCACCGGAGTTGCAGAAGAAGGCTCGGTCGGCAAAGGTCGCGTCCACCAGTTTGTGGGCCAGGCGCAGCGCCGGCTCGTTGGTGAAGACGTTGGATACGTGCCAGAGGGTGTTGGCCTGCTCGGTCAGCGCCTTGACCAGGGCCGGATGGCAGTGACCCAGGGCGTTGACGGCGATACCGCCAGCGAAGTCGATCAGCTCGCGACCCGACTGGTCCCAGACTCGGGAACCCTCGCCTCGCACAGGAATGAAGGCCGCCGGCGAATAGTTGGGGACCATGACCTGGTCGAAATCGGCACGTTGCACCGGGGCTTGCTCAACGGACATCTGAGTCTCCTGAAGAGGAACGCTGGCCTGGAAGTGGCGAGCGATGGGGGGATTGTAAGGACTGATGGGCGCCTGTCCTTGCGGCCAAGCGACAACTTGTTACAGCGCAAAACCCTGTTTTACCCAGGCTTTCGGCAATGCGACAAACACTGTCGCAATCGCGCAGTGTAACGGGAGTGGGTGGCTGGGTGAACGGGTGTTCACACCGGGATTGGATGCTGCCGGCACCGACCCATTCGTGGGGCCTGCACCGTCAGACAAGCGTCAACCCTTCTCGGCAGGCGCCGAACTCAACTCGAACGGGCTGCTGTTACGCCGCTGATTGCGGTCTTCGCGCGGCGTCGCACCAAAGAAATTGCGGTACGCACTGGAAAAATGCGGCCCCGAGGAGAACCCGCACGACAAGCCGATCTGGATGATCGACTTGCTGGTCTGCATCAGCATTTGCCGCGCCTTGTTAAGCCGCAGCTCGAGGTAATACTGGCTGGGCACCCGGTTCAGGTACTGCTTGAAGATGCGCTCCAACTGCCGACGCGACACGCACACATGCTGGGCGATCTCGTCGGTGGTCAGCGGCTCTTCGATGTTGGCTTCCATCAGCAATACGGCCTGGGTCAGCTTGGGGTGGCTGGAGCCCAGGCGGTTCTGCAACGGAATACGCTGACGCTCGCCCCCCTCGCGGATACGCTCGACCACCAGCTCTTCAGACACCGCCCCGGCCAGCTCCGCACCATGATCACGGGCCAGCACGGCCAGCAACAGGTCAGTCACGGCCATGCCACCACAGGCGGTCAGGCGGTCACGGTCCCAGTCGAACAGGTGGCTGGTGGCGATGACCTTGGGGAAGCGCTCGGCAAAATCGTCCTGCCAGCGCCAGTGCACCGCCGCACGATACCCGTCGAGCAGGCCAAGCTGGGCCAGCGGATACACACCGGCAGACAAGCCACCGATCATGCAACCACTTCGCGCCAGCTGCTTGAGCGCGGTCGACAGCACCGATCCGACGGCCTGCGGTGGCTCGTCGGCCAGCAACAAGAGCTTCTGACAGCCCTCCAGGCGGCCATTCCACGGCTCGCCCGGCAGGCGCCAGGCACCTTCGACAGCAGGCTCGGCCTGAAGAAAGGCTAATTCGTAGACCACATCCGGATGCACGCGTTGGGCCACCTGCAACACTTCCTCGGCCAGCGCCAGGGTCAAGGGCTTGGTGCTGGGCCAGATGAGAAAACCGATTCGCTGGGTGGTCATAGGGTGCGGTCCGAAACCTGGGGTCGTTCGAGTCTGTGGCGCAGGGTCAGGCTGCGCTCGCTGCGCAGCATGCCCTATTCTGGTGCAAAGATGCAGCGTTCTTTACTTGAGGCTGCCGGAGAGGAACTGCTTAAGCCGCTCCGATTGCGGGTTGGCCAGCACCTCGCGCGGGCAACCGGTCTCTTCCACCAGGCCCTTGTGCAGGAACACCAACTGGTTCGACACCTCGCGGGCAAAGCCCATCTCGTGGGTCACCACCACCATGGTCCGGCCTTCCTGGGCCAGCGCCTGCATGACCTTGAGCACATCACCCACCAGCTCGGGGTCGAGCGCCGAGGTCGGTTCGTCGAACAGCATCACCTCAGGCTCCACGGCCAGGGCACGGGCAATCGCCACGCGCTGCTGCTCGCCACCGGACATGTGCCCCGGGAAGGCATCCTTGCGGTGGGCGACACCGACCTTGGCCAGGTAGTGCTCGGCCTTTTCCAGGGCCTCTTTCTTGTTCATCCCGAGCACGTGCACGGGGGCCTCGATGACGTTTTCCAGCGCGGTCATGTGCGACCACAGGTTGAAATGCTGAAACACCATCGACAGGCGCGAGCGCATGCGCTGCAACTGACGCGGGTCGGCCGCCTTGAGCGCACCATCCTTGCCGGCGACCAGCTTCAACTCTTCGTTGTTGAGCAGGATCTTGCCGGCGTGGGGCTGCTCCAGCAGGTTGATGCAGCGCAGGAAGGTCGACTTGCCCGAACCGCTGGAGCCGATGATGCTGATCACATCGCCGGCCTTGGCCGCCAGGGACACACCCTTGAGCACTTCATGGCTGCCGTAGCGCTTGTGCAGGTCTTGGACTTCGAGTTTGTACATGCTGTCGATTCTCACAGAGCGGTCAGTGCTTGCGCGGCGCCAGGTAGCCGAGCCAGCGGCGTTCGGCCATCTTGAACAGGCGCACCAGGATGAAGGTCAGGCACAGGTAGAACACGCCCGCCGTGATGTAGGCCTCGAAAGGCAGGTAGTACTGGGCATTGACCGTGCGCGCCGCGCCAGTGATGTCGATCAGGGTAACGATCGAGGCAAGGCTGGTGGTCTGCAGCATCATGATCACTTCGTTGCTGTACTGCGGCAGCGCCCGACGCAAGGCCGACGGCAGCAGGATGCGCCGGTACATCTTCATGCGCGACATGCCCATGGCCTTGGCCGCCTCGATCTCGCCATGGGGCGTGGCCTTGAGGCTGCCGGCGATGATCTCCGCGGTGTAGGCACTGGTGTTGACGGCAAAGGCCAGGCAGGCGCAGAAGGTGGCACTGGACAGCATTGGCCAGAAGATACTCGCGCGCACCGCTTCGAACTGGGCCAGGCCGTAGTAGATCAGAAACAGCTGCACCAGCATCGGCGTGCCGCGAATCACATAGGTGTACAGCCAGGCACTGAGGTTGACCAGCGGCTGCTTGGACACCCGCATCAAGCCCAGCGGAACTGCTGCGAGCAGGCCGAAGAACAGTGACAGCGCCAGCAGCTTGAGGGTGGTCAGCAGCCCGCCGAGGTACAGCGGCATGGCCTCCCACACCACGTTGTAGTCGAAGATCATAGTTCAACCACCTTGACGCCCACCGAGTAGCGTTTTTCAAGATACTTCAAGGCCAGCAGCGAGACACTGGTCAATACCAGGTACATGGCCGCCACCGCCAGAAAGAAAGTGAAGGGTTCGCGGGTGGCGTCAGCCGCCTGCTTGGCTTTGAACATCATGTCCTGCAGGCCGACCACCGAGATCAGCGCCGTGGCCTTGGTCAGCACCAGCCAATTGTTGGTGAAGCCCGGAATGGCCAGGCGGATCATCTGTGGCACCTGGATGCGGAAGAACACCTGAAGGTTGCTCATGCCATAGGCCACGCCGGCTTCGGCCTGGCCCTTGGGGATGCCGAGGAAGGCACCGCGGAAGGTTTCCGACAGGTACGCGCCAAAGATGAAGCCCAAGGTGCCGATGCCCGCAGCCAGCGGGTTCAGGTCGATGTAGTCTTCGTAGCCAAACAGCGGCGCTACCCGGTTGATGATGTCCTGCCCGCCGTAGAAGATCAGCAGGATCAGTACCAAATCCGGAATACCACGGATCACCGTGGCATACATATCGCCCAACCAGGCCAGCCAGCGCACCGGCGACAAGCGCAGCGCCACGCCAATCAGGCCGAGCACGATGGCCAGGGCCATCGACGACAGGGCGAGCTGCAGCGTCAGCCACGCCCCGTCGAGGATGACTGCCCCGTAGCCTTTCAACATGATGAGGTCCTCGACCTAAAGAATGAAAAATGGTGCAAACCTCAGAGCCTCTGCTGTTTGCACCATTGCACAGGTGAAACCCGACGTCTTACTTCGAGTCTGGACCGTAGATGTCGAAATTGAAGTACTTGGCTTCGATTTGTTTGTACTTGCCGTTGGCGCGGATCGCGTCGATGGCCGCATTGATGCGGTCGACGTTGGCCTTGTCACCCTTACGCACGGCAATGCCGATGCCGTCACCGAAGTACTTGGCGTCGGTGAAGGCCGGGCCTACGAAGGCGAAGCCCTTGCCGGCGTCGGTCTTGAGGAAGCCGTCTTCCAGCAGGGTGGCGTCAGCCACGGTGCCATCGAGGCGGCCGGCAGCCACATCCAGGTAGATTTCGTTCTGGGTGCCGTAAGGAACCACAGTGGCACCTTTGGCGCCCAGCACTTCCTTGGCGAAGCGGTCATGGATCGAGCCGCGCTGCACGCCGATCTTCTTGCCCTGCAGTTCGCCCAGGCTGTCGCTGACGGTGGTGCCTTCCTTCATCACCAGGCGTGCTGGGGTCAGGTAGTAGCGGTTGGTGAAGTCGACCGACTTCTTGCGGTCTTCGGTAATCGACATGGACGACAGAATCGCGTCGATCTTGCGCACCTTCAGTGCCGGAATCAGGCCGTCGAACTCTTGCTCGACCCAGGTGCACTTGGCTTTCATCTCTTCACACAGGGCATTGCCGATGTCGTAGTCGAAACCGGCAATGCTGCCGTCGGGCTGCTTGAAGGCAAAGGGTGGGTAGGCGGCTTCGATACCGATTTTCAATGGTTTTTCATCGGCCTGCGACACCAGGGAAAACACGGACAGCGCCAGGGCGCCAAGCAGTGCGAGCTTCTTCATCAGGTAACTCCATCGGTACGGGGCAATACAAGGCAGGTAACGGCTGCCCGATATGCGAATGGGTACAACGCGAGCCGCGCAGGGTCGGTCGGAGACCACGAGCGAGTGAGTGGCATTTTAACGACAGCCCGGTAGTCGATATTTCTTCAAAGCGACAACTACTTACAGAAGCGCTTGAAACCGCTGCGGGCGATGTTGACAGCCATTGCAAGATATGCAAGAGCGCAAGAATTAGAACCCATTGAACTAGCAAATACTGGGCCTATTATTGGCAAAGCCTTGTGTCACGGCAAGCGCAGCGTGCCACCCAGGCAAAAATGCCTGCAAAAACGCACCGAAAGTGGGCCAAGTTGTTTCCTCGTGCCCCGTTTGCGAACACCCACGGTGACAGAAGAGTTACCGATGAATGTCGGGTAACAGTAAAGCAAAAACCCCGCCGGTTGCCCGAGCGGGGTTTTTATCAGAGCCTGGGAGGGGCGTGCTACAACCCCCTGCGCATCACGCCGAAGCCAGGTTCATCGCTTTGTGCGTGTCGATCAGGTGCTGCACCACACCCGGGTCGGCGAGGGTCGAGATATCCCCCAATGAGCCGTACTCCGCCGTGGCGATCTTGCGCAGGATACGCCGCATGATCTTGCCCGAGCGGGTCTTCGGCAGCCCAGGCGCCCACTGGATAACGTCCGGCGAAGCAATCGGCCCGATCTCTTTGCGCACCCAGTTTTTCAGCTCCAGGCGCAGTTGCTCGCTGGGTTCCACGCCGGCATTGAGGGTGACATAGACATAGATGCCCTGCCCCTTGATGTCGTGCGGCACACCCACCACGGCCGCCTCGGCAACCTTGGCGTGGGCAACCATGGCACTTTCGATTTCGGCAGTGCCCATGCGGTGGCCGGACACGTTGAGCACGTCATCCACACGGCCGGTGATCCAGTAGTAACCATCCTCGTCGCGGCGTGCGCCGTCACCGGTGAAGTACATGCCACGGAAAGTCTTGAAGTAGGTGTCGACGAAACGGTCGTGATCGCCATACAGCGAACGCGACTGGCCCGGCCAGGAGTCGAGGATCACCAGGTTGCCTTCGGCGGCGCCATCGATCAGGTTGCCCAGGTTGTCCACCAGCGCCGGCACCACCCCAAAGAACGGACGGGTAGCCGAACCCGGCTTGAGGCCGGTGGCGCCTGGCAACGGGCTGATCAGGATGCCGCCGGTTTCGGTCTGCCACCAGGTATCGACGATTGGGCAACGCTCTTTGCCGACGGCCTTGTAGTACCAGTTCCATGCCTCAGGGTTGATCGGCTCGCCGACCGAACCCAGCAGGCGCAGGCTGGAACCATCGGCGCCGTCAACGGCCGCCTGCCCTTCGGCCATCATGGCGCGAATCGCGGTAGGCGCGGTGTAGAGGATGTTGACCTTGTGCTTGTCGATGATTTTCGACACCCGGGTGATGTCCGGGTAGTTCGGCACGCCCTCGAACAGCAAGGTGGTGGCGCCGTTGGCCAGCGGGCCGTAGACGATGTAACTGTGGCCGGTGACCCAGCCCACGTCTGCGGTGCACCAGTAGACCTCACCCGGGCGGTAGTCGAACACGCGTTCATGGGTCAGCGCCGCGTACACCAGGTAACCCCCCGTGGTGTGCAGCACGCCCTTGGGCTTGCCGGTGGAGCCGGAGGTATAAAGGATGAACAGTGCTTCCTCGGCACCCATTTCTTTCGGCGCGCAATGGCTGGAAGCCACTTTCATCAGGTCTTCGTACCAGATGTCGCGGTGCTGGTGCCAGGCAATCTCGCCACCGGTGCGCTTGCACACGATGATCTTCTGCACGCTGTTGGTTTCAGGGTTGGTCAGGGCCAGGTCGACGTTGCCCTTGAGCGGGGTACGACGGCCGCCGCGCAAGCCTTCGTCGGCGGTGATCACCACCTTGGACTTGCAGTCGATGATTCGGCCGGCCAGCGCCTCGGGGGAGAAGCCGCCGAATACCACCGAGTGGATTGCACCGATGCGGGCACAGGCCAGCATGGCGACCACGGCCTCGGGGATCATCGGCATGTAGATGGTCACCACGTCGCCGCGGTGCACATCCTGGCCACGCAAGGCGTTGGCAAACTTGCAGACCTGCTCGTGGAGCTCGCGGTAGGTGATGTTGCGGTGCTCGGAAGGGTCGTCGCCCTCCCAGATGATCGCCAACTGGTCGCCACGCTCTTCAAGGTGACGGTCCAGGCAGTTGGAGGAAACGTTCAGAGTGCCATCGGCAAACCACTTGATATCGACATGGTGGTCATCGAAGGAGGTCTGCTTGACCTTGGTAAACGGCTTGATCCAGTCCAGACGCTGGGCCTGCTCACGCCAGAAGCCGTCCGGGTTGATCACCGATTGCTGGTACATGGCCTTGTAGGTGGCCTCGTCGGTCAGGGTAGTGGCCGCAACCTCGGGACGAACGGGATACAGTGGAGCCGCACTCATCTGTGTTACCTCGGTGTAATAGTTGTTTTTGTATGGAACCGTTTGTAACTGTACCAGAGCGACAAAAGCCATTCGACGTTGGTAGTAAAGCGGCCGAATTTGGTACTGACGTACGAGCAGAGCGCTCTAGCTCGCGGCTCGTAGCCCTGGCCCGAAAAAATCAGGGTGTTTTTTGGGTGATTGTTACAGATTCTGTCAAAACACTTTATCAAAAGGCCTACTGTTTCAGCGCAAGCCGCCCCCCTAAAATTCATCTCGCCAACAACGGCAAGGCGATTAACTTCTGGTAACAGCCCCCACGAAGGCAAGCGTTAATCCCCCTCTACTTCGATAGTTAAAACCCGCAGCACGTGCGGCGTTACAAACGCCGCGCACCCCCTCACGACCTTAGACAGGTAAATAGAAAATGAAAGCTTTACTGGTATTGGTACTTGGCAGTCTTTGCGGCGCGGCAATGGCCGGCGAAGCAAACGATGCCGAGCAGATTCCGGTTGAACAGTACAGTTATTCGCAGCACCTGGACATTGCCCGCGTCATCTCCATGAGCGAAGTGCCCAACGTCTGTGAAGTCGTGCCCGCCCGCATGACCTATGAGGACTCCAAGGGCCAGACGCACATTCTTGAATACCGCGTGATGGGGAATGGCTGCTCTAACGGCTAACCCTTGAGATCAGGGCCCCGCTGGGGCCCTTCGCAGGCAAACCCGCTGCCACACGCCATTCAAACTTACATCGACGACTATTATTCTGGCGTCTTGCCCAGCGAATAATCGCGCAACTTGTTGGCAATGGTCGTGTGCGAAACACCCAATCGTTTGCCCAATGCGCGGCTACTTGTAAATTCCCCCATCAAACTTTCCAGTACGGCCTTTTCAAAGCGCCCGACAATCTGCGAAAGATCCCCTTCCAGGGAAAATTCCCCCAGCGGTTGACGCACGCCATAGTCGGGCAAACGAATATGCTCGCTTTTAACCACGCCGCCTTCACATAACGAAACCGCCTGGAACAATACGTTTTCCAGTTGCCGCACATTACCGGGCCAGTGGTACTGGCTGAGTTTATCCATTGCTGCCGGCAGCAGGCGCGGCAACGCGCAGCCAATTTGTCGGCTGGCCTGATCGAGAAAGTGCTGCACCAGCCCCTCCAGCCCATCCATGCACTCACGCAAGGGCGGGATGTGCAAAGACAACACATTGAGGCGGTGATACAGGTCCTGGCGGAACTCGCCGCGTGCGCACAACTCGGACAAGTCCACCTGGGTCGCGCAGATGACCCGCACATCCAGGTACACCTCTTCATCACTGCCTACCCGGCGAAAGCAACCGTCCTGCAGAAAACGCAGCAGCTTCACCTGCAGCCGCGGGCTCATCTCCCCGACCCCATCGAGAAACAGCGTACCGCCCGCCGTCAGCTCCAGCAGCCCCAGCTTGCCTTCGGCCCGCGCCCCTTCGAAGGCACCCGGGCCGTAGCCGAACAGCTCGGTCTCGGCCATCGACTCGGGCAACCCCGCGCAATTGAGCGCCATCAGCGGCGACTGCCCACGCGGGCTGGCCAGATGGCAGGCGCGCGCCAGCAGCTCTTTGCCGGTGCCCGTCTCGCCTTCGATCAGCAAGGGTGCATCCAGTGGCGCCATGCGCCGCGCCTCACGCACCACCGCCGCCATCACCCGCGAGCTCTGGAAGATACTGTCAAAGCCGCGCAACTCCTGCTTGCGCACGTTATAGATGCGCTCACCGATACGGTCGGCGCGGTGCAAAGTCAGCACCGCGCCGGCCAGCGCCTCGCTGTCGTCATGCTCGGATTGCAACGGCGCGATATCGGCGAGAAACACGTCGCCCTTGACCTTGACCCGCAAGCCGTTGATGCGCGACTTGTTGGCCCGCACCAGTTCGGGCAGGTCGAAGTCTTCGACATAACGCGCCAGCGGCATACCCGGCACCTCGTCGACCCGCACCCCGAGCAATTGCGCCGCCGTGCGGTTGGCGGCAACGATGCTGCCGCCCATGTCGATCGACAGCACAGGGAAGTCCAATGCGCCCAGTAATGCATTCAGCTCCATGTGCCGACGCTCACTGGGCATCAAACCCACGCGCTTGACGCCGAACACTCCGGCAATGGCCTCGAATTTCGGCCGCAGGGCCTGGAACTGCAGGTTGATCAGGTTCGGGCAGTGCAGGTAGATGGCATTGCCATGATCACCCCCCACCTCGCCGCGCAACACGTTGATGCCGTACTCCACCAACAGGTTGAGGATGTCGCGAAGGATGCCGATGCGGTTCTGGCAATGCACTTTGATACGCATGAGAGCTCTCTAAGCGCCGATGTTTTTCACCTGGGCGCGGAAAATTCGTAAAGATAAGCTGACAAAAACAGGCAAACCATCAGCGCTATGCCCCGGATTTTCCGTCACCCGCGTGTTTTTGTAAAATTTTCGTTACGAATAGCCGCCAACCCATCACCTGACAGAAGCACCTGCCCCCGTGCAAATTGCCGGATGAGGGGATATTCCTAGGGTAAGCACATAACAAGAAAAGCCCTCACCAGGAGAGCCACATGAAACAGACGCAATACGTGGCACGCGAGCCCGATGCGCATGGTTTTATCGACTACCCGCAGCAAGAGCATGCGGTGTGGAATACGCTGATCACCCGTCAGCTGAAAGTCATCGAAGGCCGTGCGTGCCAGGAATACCTGGACGGCATCGACCAGCTCAAGCTGCCCCACGACCGCATCCCGCAACTGGGCGAGGTCAACAAGGTGCTGGGCGCCACCACTGGCTGGCAGGTCGCCCGCGTACCGGCACTGATCCCCTTCCAGACCTTCTTCGAATTGCTGGCCAGCAAGCGCTTCCCGGTTGCCACGTTCATCCGCACCCCGCAAGAACTGGACTACCTTCAGGAACCGGACATCTTCCACGAGATCTTCGGCCACTGCCCGCTGCTGACCAACCCTTGGTTCGCCGAGTTCACCCACACCTATGGCAAACTCGGCCTGGCCGCAACCAAAGAGCAGCGCGTGTACCTGGCGCGCCTGTACTGGATGACCATCGAGTTCGGCCTGATGGAGACCCCGCAAGGTCAGAAGATCTATGGCGGCGGCATCCTTTCCTCGCCGAAAGAAACGGTCTACAGCCTGTCGAACGAACCGGAACACCAGGCGTTCGACCCGATCGAAGCGATGCGCACGCCGTACCGCATCGACATCCTGCAGCCGCTGTATTTCGTCTTGCCCAACCTCAAGCGGCTGTTCGACCTGGCCCATGAAGACATCATGGGCATGGTTCAGCAGGCCATGCAGCTTGGCCTGCACGCCCCCAAGTTTCCACCCAAGGTTGCTGCCTGAAGCCACCCTGATAACAACTCGAACTGGAAAAGTAATCATGAATGCCTTGAACCAAGCCCATTGCGAAGCCTGCCGCGCCGATGCACCGAAAGTCAGCGACGAGGAACTGGCGGAGCTGATTCGCGAAATCCCGGACTGGAACATCGAAGTGCGCGACGGCCACATGGAGCTGGAGCGCGTGTTCAAGTTCAAGAACTTCAAGCATGCCCTGGACTTCACCAACGCCGTGGGTGAAATCGCTGAAGCAGAAGGCCATCACCCTGGCCTGCTGACCGAGTGGGGCAAGGTCACCGTGACCTGGTGGAGCCACTCGATCAAGGGCCTGCACCGCAACGACTTCATCATGTGCGCGCGTACCGACAAGGTTGCCGAGTCGGCTGAAGGCCGCAAATAACACCTGAAGACGGGGCCGCTGTGCCCCCCCTATACGGCGTTCCGGCGCGAAGGGGGGCACAGCGGCCCCGTTTTTTTGTAAGACAAATGTCCGTTATTCGCCCGTAAACCCGACAAGCGAACGGGAAAAAGTTCAAACTGTCATCCAGACTGCTGTATCCTGCCCCAGCTTTCCGAAGCCCCAAACGCGCCTGGCGCAGCCTTTTCACTCACACTTGCGAGGAACGACGAGATGCATGAAATCCCGAATCTTCCCTTCCCAAGCCTGAACCCAGAAGAGCAAACCGTTTCCGTCCACGCCGAGCCGACGCCTGCCGTCGACCAGGATGGTGACGATCAATCCAGCGCTGATCAGGAATAAACCGCGCATCACAACTGTGTGAAAACGGCTGACCTGCGGGCCACCGCCGTCAACACGTTTTCACACCGTTCAGCCTCAGGCAGTAGCCTGCTACCCCCCGCTCACCTGCCAGGCTATGCATCGTTGCGGCTCCCTTACCGGAGATTGCACCATGCATTCACCCTCCTCCGCTCCCGACGAGTACCGCCGCCGCATCGATGCGATCACAGCCCAGGACATCCTGCTGGCGAATGATACGTCCGGCCCCCTCGACCTGAAGACTTCGCTGAGCCTGCACTTTGACCGGGCATTCGACTTCGACGACCTGTTTCCGCGTCAGCTCCAGGACCATGAGTTGCGCGAGGCCCTGAACCAGGCATTTGCCAGCCCGGCAGCCACGAGCCACCTCAACGCCTTTTTCAAGCGCCCGCCGGCGACACCCTTGGCCACCGGCGAGTGTGCCTATTTCTTCAGAACCTTGGTGGCAAGGGCACTTCCCGACGACCTTACTGGCCCATCGGGAGCCGCTGCCTATCACGCCTGCAGCCTGGCCCAGACGCTGTGGGCCAGGCACCTGTGTCACAAGCGCCGTGACGCCTTCATCATGGCGGCCCTGCTGCTTCACCACGACCTGCCCGACGAAGCCCCGCCGCCCCTGGTGCCAGCAACGGCAGTGGAACTTGCGCACGCCCTGGACCTCGATGCCCTGTCACACCACCTGCTGGCCGTACCGACAGGCAGCAACCCAGCCGAGCACCTGTTCGCGACACTTGAGGCAGACGTCTACTACCAGGGGCTGCGCTATCGCCCCCCGACCCTGCGCGAACGCGAAGCCGGCCATGAGCCCAATCAGTACGGCAAAGTCGCCTTGCCGGGCGCAGCGCTGAGTGCCCCCGTCGCCCAGGTACTGGATGCGTTGTTGCACGCCCAGGCTTTCCGTAACTGGGCCGCTCGCCTGACACAAGCCCTGCAGTTGCCAGAGGACATCAACAGCCGTGACCTTGCCGAACAGGCCCTGATCGATTGGCTTTACCCACCGCATGAACGACGTGCCGGCTATGTATTGGACTTCGAACTGTTCAACCCACTGAACCAGTGGCTACCGTATGCCGACATACGCCTGGACCTGACCAACAGCGTACAGGCCAGCCTCGGCTGCCGCCCCGCCGTTGCCGAACTGGCTGCCGAGTTACTGCTGCGCCACTTCGCCCCCGAACTGCTGCTCGACGACACCCCCACAGCGATACCTTATCGACCCGACCTGAACTGGGCCATTCTGCGCCAAGGGGTCATGCTGCTGCGCGACCTGCAGCGCCCGCTGAGTCATGAACAGGCAGAGCAGATACTCAGCCAGACCGTCGAAGACTCCGCTGGCAGCAGTGAAGCCCTGCGCGACACGCTCGCCCATTGGGGGCCGCTGCAGGGCCACATCGAGTACATGCCGCCCTGGTCGGCCCAGCAATGGCGCACGGTCTACGATCACTACCTGATTGCCTGGGATGTGGCGCAATTGCAGCAGCGCCCAGACCGCATGGCCGAAGCGTGCAGGTTGCTGGAGGCAGCCAGCATCGACCCGGCCGGGCGCAACGTCGATGGCCAGCTTCACCTCGAGGCGTATGTCGATCAACAAACCCGCTACAGCGCGAAAGGCCTGCCAGACGTCACCCAATGGTTCGAAGAGGCATTCGACCACTGGCTGGCATCGGCCCAAGTACTCCATGAAGGCCTGATGCAACGGCTCCTCAGGCATCTGCCGGAAGCTTATCTGCAGGCACTGCGCGAAGGCCCCTGGACCTGTTACGCCGCGACCTGGCCACGTTATCGGCAACCTGGCCCGGTCCCGCCCTATGGTGACAGCCCCGAGGAACACTGGCAGCAAGAGGTAGGCACACTGGGCATGCTGGTTTTGTTGCAAGGTGAACACGACCACACGTTACTGGAACTGTTCCCGCAGCGCTTGACATGGCACGAGCGCGCCATCCCCTTGGCTGCCGCCCACCGCTTCTCGGACATTGTGACACTGCCCTATCAGGCCTATAACGAAGCGCCCCCTACCTGGGATGTCGCCACGTTCCATTCCAGCCTGAGCACCATCATCCAAGCGCCGGCGCAGCACAGACTGGAGGCTCTGACCAAAGCCTACGTCCAATACGTCGGGCTAGGCAACAGCGCAGCGTTGCATGCCGTCAGCAAAGGCGCCACGCTTCACGAGGCATTCCTTGCCGAGAGGCGCAAAGTCAGCAACTGGGGTTACTTCTGGAACCTGATCAAACGCACCGTGCCAGGGGCAACCTGCTTCGACGTACAGAACGGGCAGGATGCAGCGAGTTGCATACTGGACGTAGTGGCAGGCGCAGGTACGGCAACCAGTGCGCTCCGCCGCGCAGCAAACCCACTGGCGCGCCTGTCCGCTGCCAACAGCCAAGCCGCTCGGGCAATGCGCCTAGGGCTGGTCAAATCAGCCCGACGCTGGTCCGAGTTATCCGAATTGCCGCCTGCGGTCTATGCCCGAACCGTGGGGCCAAGGCGCTGGTACAGCCAGCCTGAACTGCCCACTCATGCAGCCTGGCCGAACAACTTCAGGCTCGATCAGCCGCCCCCGCCCGGCCTGACCCCTGGCCAGTTCATGCGCGACAGCCTGACACCGGCGGATGCACCTTTGGCGTGGCAAGGCCATCCCCGCCCCCTGTCGATTGCCAGGAGCGATGGCCAGGTGGATACGCTGATCAACGGCGCCGTATACCGCCATCACCCCGGCGAACTCAGCAATACACTGCGCCGGATCGACAACCAACCGCTGTCGCTCGCCCCGGCGCCGACCCTGCAGAACGCGCCATACCGCAACGAAGGCGACAGGCATATCGCCTTGAGCTTCTCCCCGGCCGCCAACGAAGCGCATACCCCCCTGTTCGGCCAGCAGGTAAGCCATGCTTTCCAGCATGTGCGTATCGAGCCTGCGCCCATACGCATGCACGGAGGCGACAGCCGGTTTGACGCCTGGACACAGGCCATGGTGCATGAGGGCAAGGTGGTGAACTACACCGGCCAGCCGTCCAAACCGCTCGCCCCGATAAAGGCACTGGAGGCTCGGGTTCGCCTGGGCATCATCACCCCCCCGGTTTACCACCGACGCATCACTGCCGACCCTTTGGCGGAATTCTGGTTTGGCTTGCCCGAAACGTTTTCAGCCGCCCAAGTGCAACTGATCGCCCGCGTCTGCCCACCGGTGCGCCTGGGCGGGCTGGCCAGAACCGTGCCCGACCGCCGCACGTTGAGGGCGGCAATCATCGAGTGGCAAGGCCGCGACTGGATGATCGTCGAGGCCGATGTCGGCGTCTTCTATGCAGCGCAGTGGGTGATATCGCCCTGGCAAGCGCGCCAGTTGAACGCGCTTGCAGCCGGTACATTGCGGCCAGGTGACCTGCCCACGCCACCCTCCAGCACGCGACAAACCCTGTCGCGGGTGCGCGACGAAAAGATGATCGAACGTTATCTGCAGGTCAGCGAAACCTACCGGATCGTCGCGACTCGCCCCAATCTGCAGCGTGACATCGACAACCTGACCGCCCTCCTGCGCGACTGGCTTGAACACAGCCGCGCCAGCCACCCGCCCGCATCCAGCTTGTTCCAGGAGCTACTCGACGCGGCGGAGGCGCGCATGCTGCCTGAGTACGCCAAGAACATTCTGACGGCTCCCGCTGCCCAGGATGCCCTTACCGGCGTCGCCAAGCTCAACCTGGCAGGTCTGAACCGGGAAATCATTCCCGCCTGGCGGCCACTGCGCCAAGCCGCGCTGACTGAGCAGGATCACGTAGCCCTCGTGCTCAACACCTTGCTGCCCGCCACCGGCACCGACGCGCCCTTCATGCCGATGAGCGTGGCCGAACTACTCAGCGAAGCTGGCGCGCTGCAACTTCGCCGACACTTGCCTGGTGCTAACCTGGCTTTCGCCACCGCGACACTGGAAGATGGCAGCCGCCGGGTCTACTTTTCGCTGTCCGGTGGCTGGAAAAACCGCAAGGTAGGCATACCAACACCGCCAGCCGAACCGCACACACGCGTGACCTACATCGATGCACGCGCGCGCATGGAGGGCCAGCTACCGTCCCCCCGCTTTACTGAGCTGCCCACATTGCGTCGCCCCGACCACTTCAATATCGTCGAGCATCATAGGCACCTGGACTCCGAACGCTTGATCGCCACAGTGCTCAACGACGACCTGCTCGCCGCGCCCGACAGCGTGCGCAGCATCGAAGTGTTCACCCTGTTCAGTGCCTGCCGCTCGTGTGGGGGCTATGTGATGCCACGCCTGCGCCTGGACTACGGCAGGGCATCCTTCAGTGTCAGCTGGCTGGTGGACTACAAGGAGTGACCGCACGCCGTGGGCAGGCTTGTTCATCAAAGACCTGCCCACAGGCCGGGCCAGGGTGGATATGATTACACCGTTCTCGCCCGTCTAGCCCAATGGATCTGCCATGCCCGCCAAATCCACGTCACACCTTGCGATCACCGCGCAGGTGGTGTCCATCGTCCTTTTCACGTTCATCGGCTACCTGAACATCGGCATCCCCCTGGCCGTCCTGCCGGGTTATGTGCATAACGACCTGGGCTTCAGCACCGTGATCGCCGGCCTGGTGATCAGTGTGCAGTACCTGGCCACGTTGCTCAGCCGCCCTACGGCCAGCCGCATCATCGATAACCTCGGCAGCAAGAAGGCAGTGATGTATGGCCTGGCCGGGTGCGGGCTCAGCGGCGTCTTCATGCTGGCCTGCGCCTTCCTCACCCACTTGCCCTGGCTGAGTTTGACCTGCCTGCTGGTCGGCCGCCTGGTGCTGGGCAGCGCCGAAAGCCTGGTGGGTTCTGGCGCGATTGGTTGGGGGATCGGCCGAGTTGGCGCCGAAAACACGGCCAAAGTGATTTCCTGGAACGGCATCGCCAGCTACGGCGCGCTGGCCATCGGCGCCCCACTGGGCGTGCTGATGGTCAAGAGCCTGGGGCTGTGGAGCATGGGTGCAAGCATCATCCTGTTGTGCGTGCTCGGCCTGCTGCTGGCCTGGCCGAAGCGCGCCGCGCCAGTGGTCAGCGGGGTGCGCCTGCCATTCCTGCGGGTGCTGGGCAAAGTGTTCCCGCATGGTTCGGGGCTGGCTCTGGGCTCGATCGGCTTTGGCACCATCGCCACTTTCATCACCCTGTACTACGCCAGCCGTGGCTGGGCGAATGCGGCACTGACCCTGAGCCTGTTCGGGGCCAGCTTCATCTGTGCGCGGCTGCTGTTCGGCAACCTGATCAATCGGCTGGGCGGCTTCAGGGTGGCGATCGCCTGCCTGGCGGTGGAGACGCTTGGCCTGCTGATGCTGTGGCTGGCGCCCAGCGCCGAGCTGGCATTGGCCGGGGCGGCGCTCAGTGGCTTTGGCTTCTCGCTGGTGTTTCCGGCGCTGGGGGTCGAGGCGGTGAACCAGGTGTCGGCGGCCAACCGCGGGGCGGCAGTAGGTGCGTATTCGCTGTTCATCGATTTGTCGCTGGGGATTACCGGGCCGTTGGTGGGCGCGGTGGCGGCGGGGTTCGGGTTTGCTTCGATGTTCCTGTTTGCGGCGGGGGCTTCGGGGTGCGGGCTGCTGTTGAGCCTGTACCTGTATCGGCAGGCGCGACATGGCCGCAAACAGGCCCAGGATGCTTGAGCTTGCAAGGCCTGGACTGCCCTCTTCGCGGTAACCCCGCGAAGAGGGGGTAACAGGCTTACCGCTGCGCGTACTGCAACACCACTTCCAGCGGATGACGCATCTGCCGCTCGGTCATGCGCTTGACCTGGCTGCGGCACGAGTAACCTGTCGCCAGCGCCTCGCCTTCCTTGTCCAGCTTGGTCGCCCAGGACTGCTCGAAGATGGTCCGCGAAGTCTCCTGGTTACGCGCTTCATGCCCGTAGGTGCCGGACATGCCGCAGCAACCGGTAGCCTCGGTCACCAGCTTCAGGCCCAGGCGTGCGAACACCTGCTCCCACTGCCGGGTACTGGCCGGTACGTTGGTTTTCTCGGTGCAGTGGGCCATCAAGCGGAAATTGCCGGGTGCGGTCGGCGCCTGCTCCGGCAGCACATCCATCAGCCACTCCTGCGGCAACAGCACGTTCGGGCAGCCTTCCAGGCCCGGCACCTTCTGGTACTCCTGGCGGTACACCAGGGTCATGGCCGGGTCCAGCCCCACCAGCGGCACGCCGCAATCGGCCAGGGCCTTGAGCTGGGTACCGTTGCGGATCGCCGCCTTGGCGAAGGCCCCAAGGAAGCCCTGCACATGCAAGGGCTTGCCGTTGGCACTGTATGGCGCCAGGAATACCCGGTGGCCCAAGCGGTGAGCCAGGTCGATGAAGGCAGCCAGCAGCGGCGTCTCGAAGTAACGGGTGAAGGCATCCTGCACCAGCACGATGCTGCGCTCACGCTGGGCCGGCGTCAGCTCGCGCAGGGCAGGCACGCTGGCCACGCCGACGCAGCAGCGGGTCAAGGTGGCCTGGAAGTTGAAACGGCTGATCAACGGGCTGTCGACCATGCCGACCTTGTCGGCCAGCAGCTTGCTGACCCACTTCGAGCCCATTACCGCGTTGTACAGCCCCGGCGCATGCGCCAGGTACGGGATGGTGAACTCCAGCGAGCCGATCAGGTAATCACGCAGCGGGCGCTGGTAGCGGCCGTGGTAGAGCTCGAGGAAACGCGAGCGGAAGTCCGGCACGTTGACCTTGATCGGGCATTGCCCCGCGCACGACTTGCACGCCAGGCAACCGGCCATGGCGTCGTAGACTTCGTGGGAGAAGTCTGCCTGCCCCTGGTCGCGCCCGCGGTTGTTGCGCAGCCGCGCCGGCAGGCCCTTGAGCCAGGACACCTTGTTGCGCGCTGCCGCCAGCACATCGATATCCGCTGCGCCCTGCAAGCGCAACCATTCACGCATCAACGAGGCACGGCCCTTGGGTGAGTGCTGACGCTCACGGGTGGCCTTCCACGACGGGCACATGGCGTCGTTGGGGTCGTAGTTGTAGCAGGCGCCGTTGCCGTTGCAGTGCACGGCGCTGCTGAAGTTCTGCCAGACGCGCTCGTCGATGGTGCGGTCGAGGTCACCGCGCAACGTCACGCCATCGACCTTGGTCAGGCCTTCGGCGCTGTCTGGCGGCGTGCAGATCTTGCCGGGGTTGAGCTGGTTGCGTGGGTCGAACGCCCCTTTGAGGCGCTGCAACGCCGGGTACAGTTCGCCAAAGTAATCGGGCACGTATTCCGAGCGCAGGCCCTTGCCGTGCTCACCCCAAAGCAGCCCGCCATAGCGCTGGGTCAGCGCCGCCACGGCATCGGAAATCGGCTTGACCAGTGCGGCCTGGGCCGGGTCTTTCATGTCAAGCGCCGGACGCACGTGCAGCACACCGGCATCCACGTGGCCGAACATGCCATAGGCCAGGCCATGGCCATCGAGCAGCGCGCGGAAGTCGGCAATGTAGTCGGCCAGTTGCTCTGGCGGTACTGCCGTGTCTTCGACGAACGGCTGCGGGCGCACCTCACCCTCGACGTTGCCAAGCAGGCCCACCGAGCGTTTGCGCATGGTGTAGACGCGGGTGACCGCCTCGGCGCCTTCGGCCAGGGTGTGCCCAAGGCGCTCGACGCTGGTGTCGCTTTGCAGGTGCTGGATGAACGCCTGTACCCGGGCATTGACCTCGTCAGGCTGATCGCCACAGAACTCCACCAGGTTGATACCCAGGGTCGGGCGCTCGGGGTCGGCCGGGAAATATTCGGCGACGCTGTGCCAGACGATGTCCTTCATCGCCAGCATCAGCACCTTGGAGTCGACGGTTTCGATCGACAAGGGTTTGTGCGCCATCAAGGCATTGGCGTCACGCAGGGCATCCATGAAGCTGGTGTAGCGGACGTTGACCAGTACCGCGTATTTCGGGATCGGCAGCACATTGAGCTTGGCTTCGACCACGTAACCCAGCGACCCTTCGGCACCGCACAGCACGCTGTTGAGGTTGAAGCGCCCCTGCTCGTCGCGCAGGTGCGCCAGGTCGTAACCGGTCAGGCAGCGGTTGAGCTTGGGGAAGGTGCTTTCGATCAGCTCGGCCTGGGTTTCCTG